>CAZHIT010000338.1:0-1512 GCA_964533125.1 uncultured Candidatus Sumerlaeota bacterium | reverse complement strand
GTACCGGCGAACGAAATCGCGGCCAAAGCCGGCAACTCCAAGGTGGCCAACATGGTCATGCTGGGCGCGGTGCTGGAGAAGACCCACACCGTGGCCCCGGAATCGGTAAAGAACGCCCTGAAAGAGCATCTGCCGGCCCGGAACCAGAAGTACCTGCCCGTGAACTATGAGTGCCTGGACAAGGGCGCCGAGGTGGCCAAAGGCCAGTAAGCCACTGACCCGGAATTATTACCGGAAACGAGAAGACAGGGTTAAGGATACCGCCTCGACCCTGTCTTTTCGATTACTTGCTATGATGGCCAAATTGGCGTATAATTTTCTTACCCGGTCGCGCCGGGGAGAGGATTTTTACCGTCCGGGTCGAATACCATGATACCATATCTACCCAGATCAGCCAGTTACCCGGCGGCTAAGCATAAGCGGGCAAAGGAGGGAAAGGTGAAGGAATGTATCAGGAAACCACGAAGCGCAAGCTCGGCCGGATGATTGACAGTCTGAAGGTCGGCGATAAAGCCAAGTTCTCGAAGAAGATTACGGACCGGGATGTCCATCTGTACATGGGAGTAACCGGCGATATGAATCCGATCTATATCGACCGGAACTACGCCGAGCGCACCCATTTTAAAGAACCGATTGTCCCCGGCATCATCCTGGCCGGTCTGATCGTGGCTACCATCAGTAACGAATTGCCCGGGCAGGGAACCATCACCGTTTCCCAGGAGCTGAATTTCGTCGCCCCGGTGCGGTGGAACGAAATGATCACCACCGAAGTGGAGATTATGGCCATCGACATCGAGAGGAACCGGGTGCAGCTGAAGACCACCTGCCGGCGCTTAAACGGTGAACCCGTGGTCACCGGCGAACTGGTGGTAATGCCGCCGCCACGCCTAAAGGCCATCATGAGTTACGCGTTTGAGGACTATGTGTAAACCCAATTGAGAGAAGAGGTATCCGGCTAGCCGGATACCTCTTCTCGGATATTTGCCAGGGCGGCGGCGAGGGCTTCGGCCAGGCGTTCCGGGCGGCTCCCCCCGCCCTGCGCCATGTTCGGACTGCCGCCCCCTTTGCCGACAATCAGCGGCAGCACGGCCCGCAAGTGCCGGCCCATGTCGGGGGTAAGGTTTTCCGAGCGGGCAAAAACGATGGGTAACCCGGCGGCGGTACTCCCGAGCAGGGCAATGACGGAGGGTTCCGCCACCAAATGCACCGCGATCTCTTTGAGACCACTCAGGCTTTCCCCATTCATAATGTCCTGCACGACCCGGACCGGGCCAATGGTTGGGGCGGAAGTCAGCAGGTCGCGGGCAGCCGCGGCGCAGAGACGGCTTTGAAGCAGGTTAATGGTACTTTTGGCTTCTTTGCCGGCTTCGATGATCTTTTGGAGGCTGTCTCCCAGCTCGCGGTCTTTGACGGTGAGTTGGTTACTGAACCGGTTGACGAGTTCGTTTTTCCAGCGGTAATCCAAGAGCGCCCGCCATCCGCAGTAGAAGGAAACCCGGATTTGCTGGCGGG
>CAZHIT010000337.1:293-1513 GCA_964533125.1 uncultured Candidatus Sumerlaeota bacterium | reverse complement strand
CCGACGCCGGGGTGCACGCCACCGGCCAGGTCATCAGTTTTCAGACCACATCTTCTATCCCGGTTGACCGGATCCCATACGCCCTCAACAGCGTCCTGCCGCCCGATGTGGCGGTGCAGTCGGCCGAATTGGTTCCACCCGGGTTTCACGCCCGCTTCAGCGTCCGGCACAAAACCTACCGGTACCGCCTGTACCTTGCCGCTCAGCCCTCACCATTTTGGCGCCACTACGCTTACCAGGTCCGGGAGCGGCTAGACCTCGAGGCAATGCAGGCCGCCTGCGGTTGTTTACCCGGCACGCATGACTTCAGCGCCTTCCGCGCCACCGGCAGCAGCGTTAAAGACCCGATCCGGACCATCCTGGCGGCAGATTTCGGACCTAACGGAGAAACGACCGACTTTACCGTCACCGCCGACGGGTTTCTGTACAACATGGTCCGCATCCTGGTCGGCACCCTGCTGGAGATTGGGCGCAGCAAGTTAAGACCCGGCGCGATCGCGGACATCATCGAAAGTCGCGAGCGGGAGCGGGCCGGCCCCACGGTCAGCCCTTGCGGTTTGTATCTGGAGCGGGTCGAATACGAACGCTGGCTTGACACGGACCGAGCCCTGTATTAAAATTGGTTTATGGTCGGGACCGCCTGACCTTGTGTAAGTTTGCGGCCAAGGGAAGATACTTGTTTTAGGAGGTATATGGAAAGATGGATACATTTATGCCCAAACCGTCGGACATCACCCGCAAATGGTTTGTGGTGGACGCTGCCGGCCAAACCCTGGGCCGTCTGGCCAGTGAAGTCGCCAGCGTCCTGAGGGGCAAACACAAGCCGATTTTCGCGCCCTACATCGACACCGGTGATTTCGTCATCGTGGTCAACGCCGAGAAAATCGTCCTCACCGGCAAAAAGCTGACGGATAAATTCTACCACTACCACACTGGTCACCCGAGTGGAATGCGCGAGATTCCCTACGGCAAGCTGATCGTGAACAAACCGGAAAAGATCATCGAACTCGCCGTGCGCGGGATGCTGCCCCACAACCGGCTCGGCCGCGCCCAGGGCAAGAAGCTCAAAGTCTACCGCGGGCCCGAACACCCCCACGCCGCCCAGCAACCCGAAGCCATGGCCATTAAGGGCTAAGACGGAGCAAAGGAGGAATAGATATGGCGATGATGCAGTATTTTGGCACCGGCCGAAGAAAGTCTTCGATTGCCCGGGTACGGAT
>CAZHIT010000337.1:0-283 GCA_964533125.1 uncultured Candidatus Sumerlaeota bacterium | reverse complement strand
AAAACCTTGCACCTGATCGTCCAGCAGCCCCTGCGGGTGACCAATATGCTGGATAAGTACGATGTCCTGGCCAATGTGGTTGGCGGCGGTACTTCCGGTCAGGCCGGTGCGGTCCGGCACGGGATTTCCCGCGCCCTGCTGAAAGTGGACGGCGAAACCCGGCCGCTCTTAAAGAAAGCCGGTTATCTCACCCGTGACCAGCGAATGAAGGAAAGAAAGAAGTACGGTCTGAAGAAGGCCCGCAAGGCGCCTCAGTTCTCCAAGCGTTAATCGGGGTTTGAAC
>CAZHIT010000336.1:0-1525 GCA_964533125.1 uncultured Candidatus Sumerlaeota bacterium | reverse complement strand
TCTGCTTGCCACGTCGAAACAATGCAGCTTGGGTGGAAAGAATGAATAAGCCCTGCACCAGAGCCGTTGAGCGGGTAATACGTCTTGAATGAGCGTGGAAAAAATGGTAGTTAACAAAAGAGCTTGTATCCGCGAAGGGTTCATTCCGTAGCGTAAGGTTGTCCGTTAACCGGTTTTTAAAAGGGAGGCAGAGATATGCGATTCTCAAGCGGGATATTCATTGGGGTCCTGTGCCTCGGGGTGGGTTCGACCATGGCCCAGTCGGAAAAAACCTTTTCGATCGCGTCCCTCCCGGGCCTGGGCGGCCCCGGCTATGCGCCGATCACCGGGGATTACGACGGCGACGGCAAGCTGGACCCGGCGGCCTACGATGAGGGCTCCGGCCTCTGGTATCTTGCCCTCTCCAGCAACCGCTATGCCATCAGCATCATCCAGCTGGGCGGGCCCGGCTGCGCCGCCGTGTGGGGCGATTACGACGGCGACGGCAAAGCTGACCCGGCAGTCTACCAGGCCGCGGGCGGCAACTGGTACGCCCAGCTTTCGGCCAGCCGGTACGAGGTGTCCTGGATGCCAAACTTCGGCGAGCCGGGCTACGACCCCATGCCGGGAGATTACGATGGCGATGGGGAGACCGAGATGGCGGTCTACCAGCCCTCCTCCGGCAACTGGTACCTGCTCCGCCGGGATCCCGACGAGATCACCGACCTCGCCGCCTTGGCGGTGATGTATTCCAACGCCATGGTCAACGCTTCCAACGTCACCCCCGCCAAGATTCGGCGGGACCTGACGCCCCTGACGCCGGACAATGACGCCCTGACGTGGCGCGTCAACCCGGACACCGGCGCCCGCGAGGTCCTGGTGGTTTCCTTCATGAAACACGCCGATGCCACCAACTATTACCATCCCGGCCGGATGACCTCGCTGCAGTACGCGGAGTGCTGGGTGACCCTCTCGCCGGACCTGAAGAACGCCTGCCGCGCTTTCACCGGCACCGACTTGGGCCTGCGCCTCAAACAGCTCCTGGGCCTGCCGGCCACCAGCCTCAACGACACCGTCGTGGAGTTTTATGCCGACCTGCGGCACCTGCTGCGTCCCGCGCGCGACCCGGAAATCACGGACCGGGAAGCCGAGGTGGCCTTCCGCACCAACATGTATTACGCCGCCGCCGCGGACACCAACTACGTCGCCTGGTTCCAGGCCACGATCGAGAGCCGCAACTACGGCATGACCGACGGCGTCTGGAACGCGTATCCCTGGACCCAGCTCGGCTACACCTACGACTGGTTTAAGACCGGCAGCGACGTGGCCGGGTTCAGCGAGTTCGTGCTCCCGGGGCGGATGTTGAAGAACCAGTACGGCATCACCGCGTCCGTCTACGTCGTCACCGTCACCCAGGCCGTGGATTACGCGGCTTCCCCGGACAACAGTGCCCTCCCGCCCGCCGCCGGCGGCGTGAGCGTCGCCCGGCACGCCGACCGGTGATAAAAGCTTTAGGCAAAATTTCAGTAACTACTCAGGTCTGAAT
>CAZHIT010000335.1:0-1526 GCA_964533125.1 uncultured Candidatus Sumerlaeota bacterium | reverse complement strand
GCCCCCAGGCGGGCGTGGGTGCCGACCAAAATCGGTTCGCCGTCGGCCGGGACATAGAGGGCGGCGTCGGTGCGATTATTGAAGTAATTGAGGGGGGGGCGTTGATTCCGGCTGTTTCTGGTATCCGCTGGAAAGTAAAGCCCGGGTCGTCCAGGAGATAGAATACAGAACTCTGCCGCCGACAAGAGATACCAAACCGTATTCCAGGAATATTCTGACCCGACCGCGCGCCTCCGGCCAAATTTGGTAGCGGGATAACTATCGGTTAAAATGATATATGTTTTTGGGGTTGCCTCAATAATAATGCTGCCCGGGCTTAAGCCAGTGCCGGTCCGCCCCTGCCAAATGGCTCGTTTCCACCTGCAGAAATATTCCCATAAATAAATCAATAATGGCTATTATCTCCATTTATGCGGTGCTATAATTTAGATAATTAATCCAATTCACTGGTTATGCGTCCTGTTACTATGAAATCTGGCGGTAAATTTGCGTAGGGGAGGTCGGTATTTATGCGGCCACAACGGCGGGCAAATCCACGGTTCGGATTCTGGGTAAGCCTCGCACTCCTCATTTCGCTCACGGGTAACTTGCTCTGGCCGGCTTTTGCGGTTGCAGCCCCGGTTGCGGAACCGCCGATGGCTTGGCTCACCGGCCGAATTACCGCGGCCGACACCGGTGACGGCATCGGTGCGGCCACCGTCAGTCTGGCGGTCGCCGGCGCGGCGGTCCAAACGGTCCGGACGGACGACTTCGGTTTTTACCGCCTTGAGGTGCCGACAGCCGAAGCCTGTACCCTAACTGCAGCGCACCCGGCTTACCAGAGCGCGCAAGCACTGGATTTTGCCCTTCAAGCCGGCACCAACGTCTGGGACCGGGCCCTGACCCCGATGAGCGGCGCCGCCGACCGGTTTGATATTTACGTGGAGGTCGGCTGCGTCACCTCCGGTATCCGCCTGGAACAAGTCCCGGTGGCCGTGACGGTTCAGCGCGCGTCCGATGGCCAGACCGTGGTGTACACCGGCGCTACTGACCAATACGGGGTGATCCAGTTCCCGGGTATGCCGGCCGGCAGCTATTCTTTTATGGTCAACAACACTATCCCGGATATCGCAGCCAAGCTGGGCGGCTGGGACAGCTACACCAGCGACACCTTCCTGCAGATTAATGGGCCCCACTGGGCCGATGTCCGGCTAAAACCGGTGTACAACCAGCTGGCGGTGACGGTATACGGCTATGATGTAATCAAAGATCTCCCGAATCAACCCCTGGAAGGGGTCATCGTCGAGGCTTCCGGCTGTGACCCGGCCGAGGACGTCCAGTACTGGGACAATTCTATGGCAGCCAAAGTGAAGTTTGAAAAGCTCATTCCCCTGACCTGGCGGCTAGAGACCAAAAAGCTCGGATACGCCGGCCAGGAACTTTACGTCCGGCCGAACAGCAGCGGGGGTCTGACCCAGACCGAAGTCACGTTCAACCTGGCGCTGGAGAATACGCAGCTTTGGGTTTGGCTGGATTCGGTCTACGCA
>CAZHIT010000334.1:0-1582 GCA_964533125.1 uncultured Candidatus Sumerlaeota bacterium | reverse complement strand
AGTTCAGACCCGGCATGGTCATGTGCCTTGAGCCGAAGCTCTGGCTGCCGGGCGAGTGCTATGTACGGGTGGAGGATATGGTGCTGATCACCGCGACCGGCGCCGAGTCGCTGACGCAGTATAGCCGGACGGAGTTTGAGCTATAATCGCCGCCAAGGAGGGCTTTACCCGCCAGATCCCGCTCCGCGACAGAGTATGGAGCGTGTTATCCCGGATGTGGAGTACCACTGAGCGTATGCTCAGACTGGGTGCTGGGCAGTCCGAGGATGAGCGGCGACTGGTTCTTGGCTGGTACTGGGCCGTTGCTCAAAGTGGGGGAAGTTCAGCTTTGGATCACCGAGACAGCCCGTAACGGTGCCCGCTTCGGCATAATTGCAGAAAATATTTTGGTTTACCTTGATCCCGCGGCTGCGTCTGACAGGAAAACCTGCTTCACGCAGCCTTTTTCAATTATTGACTCAAACTCTGCCGGGGAAAGCCCTGCATTGCGACCCGCGCGTGGTTACGCATCTCATTTTGCCCGAAAAGCCGGTGCCTGCCCGGGATCGACCAGAATACAGCAAGTTCAGAGTACCTACAATAAGGCTTAGCTCATCCAAACAACCGGGCTCCAAAGCAGAGTATGGTCGCTCATTGATTAAACTTTTCTTGGCCAAAGATTGGGCTGGCCACGGAGGCCAGACGGGCGCTGTACCAGGTAATTGGGATCTTTAGTCCGACTTCGTAGCCTTGGCATGATTATTCCTTGGGTTTTCGTGTCGGCCTCGAACCAAAGTCAGTAAAAAACCATCAAAACGATACGCCGCCAGGCAATCAGCCAATCTGCCTGCCGTTTTGGGCTGAGGCAATTCCGCCGCACCGCCGCTTGTCCCCTCAATTCCTTGGGCTGGTTCGGGGCGGCGGTTAGCCGGCCGGGGATTGGTTCGCCCCGGCGGCGGGCAGCATAAGGAAGCGGGGACAGGCTTTGCATCGCCGCTCCCCGCTTTTTGTTTGTATTCCGGTTAGTGCACGGCTAGATCTGGGCACGACCCAAACGACGGGTCAGGCGGTAAGTCCGGCGGACGGCAAAGGCGAGCAGCAGCCCGACAACGGCGGCCAGAGGGTGCAGCAGGATCCAGGCGAAGGTGATCGGCAGGAGCAGAACGGCCCGACTGAGGGTGCGCAAACCGGTGTTGGCCGCGATGGTCCGCGCCAGCGGGGGCGAATAGTGGTAGTAGAGAGCGATGATGCGGCGGCCGGGCGCGTTCGTCCGCAGGAACCGGTCACGAAACTGACGCAGCAGGACGACGGCCGGCTCCAGCTTCGAGCCAAACGCGGCGGTAGCGATGAAACATTCGTCCGGTTCGGTCGTTGTCGTTGCACTGGCGTAAGCCCGCAATTCGCCGTCTGCGGCGTCGTGCCGGGCGAAGGCATATAACCGGGTATTTACCCCCGCTGGATCGGTGACTGCGATGACTGCCGGGTGGTGGTAACGGCCCGCCTCCGGTGGCGCCGCCAGGGATGGAGCGCCAATGGCGCTTCCGTCGCGGTTCACCTTGGCTGTCTGCAACCCCTCCCCATCTCCGCCCGTCCAGGTGAGCAG
>CAZHIT010000333.1:0-1661 GCA_964533125.1 uncultured Candidatus Sumerlaeota bacterium | reverse complement strand
CTGTCGCGCAGCGGGTTCATCCCTTCCACTGCTTCGAGGAGATCCTGCTCGGAGCCGAACTGCTCCCGCAGATCCTGGAGCGCCGCTTCCTTGCTGACATATACCGCTTCCCTCACCCCGGGGATCTCCCGCGCCTGCTCCAGGCCGGCGTCGATGGCCGCCGTGGTCAGACCGCTTTTCAGGTAGGCCGAAATCTCCACCTGGGATTCGAGGGAAGCGGCCATAAAGCCGACGTTATTCACCAGCAGCAAAAACGCACCCAGAACCAGCAGGGTGACGAACACCGTGCCAATGGAAGCCAGGCTCATCACCTTATTCCGCCGCAGGCTAGATAACGCTTCCGCGCCCAGCCGCCGGAACGTTCTAAGCCTCATAGCCGTATACCCCTCTTTCCTCGTCCCGGACGATCCTGCCGCTCTCAATCGCGATAACCCGCTTCTGCATGGCGTCCACAATGCCTTTGGCGTGCGTACCCACCAGCACTGTCGTCCCCATCCGGTTAATTTCGTCCAGCAGGTGCATGATTTCAAAGGCGGTATCCGGATCAAGGTTGCCGGTCGGTTCATCCGCCGCGATCACCAGCGGATTGTTGACGATGGCCCGGGCCAGGGCGACCCGCTGTTGCTCGCCGCCGGAAAGCTGGGCGGGCAAAGCCTTCATTTTATGCTGCAAACCGACCATGGCCAGTACCGCCGGCACCCGCTTCACAATTTCCCGGGTCGGCGTCTCCACCACTTCCAGGGCAAAGGCCACGTTGGCAAACACCGTCTGCTCCGGCAGCAGTTTGAAATCCTGAAACACCACCCCCACGTTGCGGCGGAGCTGGGAGATTTCAAAACGCCGCAGGCGGCTGACATTGCGGCCGCCGATGATGACCTGGCCGCTGGTCGGCAGCTCTTCCCCGTACAGCAGTTTCAGCAGCGTGGATTTCCCGGCCCCGCTGGGTCCCACGATAAACGCAAACTCGCCTTTCCGCACGCGGACATTGATGTTTTGCAGGGCGATGGTGCCGTTTTTATAGGTCTTGCCCACATTCCACATCTGAATCACAACTACCACTCCTTGGGCTGAATGAAACCTGTTTCGACAACATCTCGGTTAATTCCTTCTAACCAGAGAAAAATGTAAAAAAATACTAAATAATTTCCCGGCTCCGACTTATTTCCAGCGCTTACCACGCAGCTGGCTGGACAAAAAAAGACCCCCTCGTCCGCACCGGAACGAGAGGGTCTGGCCTAAATCAGCTTATTCCTTCTTCCGCTGGATGGCCTGCCGGGCGGCGGCGGCAACCGCGGCGGCGTCCAGGCCGTAGAGCCGGAGCAGTTCGGCCGGGGCGCCCGATTCGCCAAAACTGTCCCGGACCCCCACCCGGGAGAGGGGTACCGGGTAATTCTCAGCGAGAACCTCGGCGACCGCGCTCCCCAGGCCTCCGATGATGCTGTGTTCCTCCGCCGTCACGATGGCCCCGGTCGCCCGGGCCAGCGCGATCACTGCCTCCGTGTCCAGGGGTTTGATGGTGTGGATATTGACCACTCCGGCTGCAATCCCCTCGCTTTGGAGCAATTCAGCCGCCTCCAAAGCAGTAGCCACCATGATCCCGGTCGCAAGGATGGTCACGTCCCGGCCGGGCTTCAGGGGTACCGCCTGGCCGACCCGGTAAT
>CAZHIT010000332.1:0-1665 GCA_964533125.1 uncultured Candidatus Sumerlaeota bacterium | reverse complement strand
GTCTTAGGCCTGTGGCTTTGCGTCTCACCCTTTCGGATGATTTGCCTTTTCGGTTCGGACTATTGCTGGTTCTGGATGGATATTTCTCCACCCTTCGCCAATATCCTTCTTTTTTTTCCGTAACCCAAAAATATTTTTGCTGAAGATGGCGGTTCCGGTGCCCCCGGACATCGCCCCGGGGCAGGGATTGGCGCGCCAATTGTCGAAGGAAAGCAAAAAACTCACCAGAAACGGGTGATCATTTGTCTGCCTTGCGCATTACCAATCTGACCCGGGGTACCTGCCTGGCTGACCGGGCTACCCTCGCCCACACCTTCTTCCGGCGTTTGCGGGGTCTCCTGGGGCAGGCGGATCTGCCGCCCGGGCAGGGTTTGCTCCTCCAGCCCTGCCAGAGTGTACATACTTTTGGGATGCAGTTTAGCCTTGATCTGGTCTTTTTGGACCGGGACGGGGTGGTTCGCGCGACCATCGCCGCTCTCCCGCCCGGCCGCACCGCTCCCCCCTGCCACGCCGCCTGGCAGGTGCTGGAGCTGCCGGTTGGAACGCTGGCGCGGACCGGGACCATACCAGGCGATCAGTTAAGTATTGTTCCCGCCTGACCGGCGGGCTCTTGTTCTAGTGCTGTCAGGTCCCGCAGTTGCTGGTGCAGCCGGCGCCGCAGCTTTTCCCGCCGGCCACCCCAGGAGCGCTGAACCGGGACAGCAGTTTTTGCAGGTTCTTGCCGCCGCAGTGCGGGCAGGCCAGGTTTGAGCCATCTTCACCCATGCGGCAGATGGTTTCCATCGTCTTACCGCAGTCGCGGCATTTAAATTCATAAATCGGCATCGTTATCCTCCCCTAAGCTCCCGCCTCGAAACAGCGGACGGTTTTATCACCGATAATTTCGCGCTCCGCTCCGACTTATCCTGCCGGCGAGGCAAGGAAAGGAGGCCGGCAAAATGAACCGGTCTCCTTCTGCTTTGCCCGTTCGCTTGATTACTCCTCCAGCAGTTCCGATAAGCTGACAAAGGCAAACCCCTCCGCCTGCAGCTGCGCCAGGATGCCGGGCATTGCCGCCGCTGTGGCCGCGTTGGTATCGTGCAGGAGGATAATCGCCCCGTCGAAGGCGGCCTTCAGTACGCTCCGGGTAATGGCGGCGCTGTCCCCACCCAGCCGGTCCCCGGCCCCGAGGTTGGTCCATAACACCAGGCTATGCCCAGTCTCGGTCAGGGCTTGGCTGAGCGCATCGGTGATGACGCCGCCGGGTGGGCGGAAATACCGGCTGACCCGGCCGGTGCTCTCCTGGATCACCGTCGCCGTGCGATGGATCGACCCGGCGATTTCCGCTTTGGAGAGTTCCGCAGCGCTGACATGGTCGTACAGGTGGTTCCCGATTTCGTGTCCCTGGGCTGCCAGTCGCTGCAGGACCGGCCGGTTGGCATTAGCTGCGGCTCCGGTCGCAAAGAAGGTCCCGCGCCCTCCATAGGCCGCTATGGCTGAAGCGATTTGCTCGGTATAGACCGGATGTGGCCCGTCGTTAAAGGTCAGAGCGATTCGCTTGGTCGCGGTTGGAGGATTACTTACTGTTAGGGTTACCGGGTCCTTTTCCGGGCTTACCGGTGTCTCAGTTGGGGTTTCCTCCGGCTCCTCAGCCGCCGGCGGGGCGCCCCCCCCATCCCGTCGGGT
>CAZHIT010000331.1:0-1695 GCA_964533125.1 uncultured Candidatus Sumerlaeota bacterium | reverse complement strand
CAAGGCGGCGGCGGCGAAGCTCTCCACCCTGGAGGGGCTGCGGGCCCAGATCTATGAGTGTGTCGCCGGTGTGAGCCAAGAATCCCTCCCGGTCGACCCCCTGCCGCTGGTACCGCTGTCATTATCGGACCTGGTCAGCGCCTTCCAGGCGGTCTGCGCCAGTCTGGCGGAGCCCGAGGTAACTGCCATCCCCCGGGATAACATCAGCGTAGGGCAGCGAATCGCCGAAATTGGCGAGAGCCTGGTAAATCACCCGGAAGGGCTGACGTTTAGGCGGTTGTTTAGGCTGCGTCCGGCCCGGAGCGAAATCGTCGTCACCTTCATCGCCATTTTGGAAATGATGCGCCGGGGGCAAATCAAAGTCTACCAGCAGGGCAGGGGCGGGGAAATCTGGCTGTACCGCCAGCCCTGGGAAGCGGGGTAAGCATGGAGGCCAAAGAAGCCAAAGCCGTTATTGAGTGCCTGCTGTTCGTTTCGACCGAACCGCTGACCGTGTCTCAGCTGGCGGCGACGGTCGGGATCAGCGAACGGGAAGCCCGCTGGCTGACTGAGGAACTGCAGCAGGAGTACGACCGCGACCAACGGGGCGTCGGTCTGGTGGCCATCGCCAACGGTTACCAGTTCTTCAGCCGCCCTGAATACGCCACCTACCTCGCCCGCCTGCGGGCCGAGAGCCAGCGCAGCAGCCTTTCCTACGCCGCGCTCGAGACTCTGGCGATTATCGCCTACAAACAGCCGGTCACCCGCTCAGAGATCGATGCCCTGCGGGGGGTCAACTCCGACCGGACTATCGGCACTCTGCTGGAGCGGCAGCTCATCCGCGAAGCCGGGCGGCGGGAGACGATTGGGCGGCCGATTCTCTACGCCACGACCGACCGGTTCCTCAACAGTTACGGCCTGAAGGACTTAAGTCAGTTGCCGTCTCTGGACACCCTGCCCGGCAGGGAGCAAGCCCAACCCGACCCCGAGTGAACAAAAGAGCCGCACGGCGGCTCTTTTAGTATATCAGGAGAGAAAGCGGAAAAGCTAAGCGGGAAATGGAAGCCGGACGAGGTGAAATAATGGCCATAATCCTGCTGGCGCCGATTCTGGCTACCCTGGCCGGGGTGGTGTATCTCCTGCCGCTGCGCATCGAGATGGATTACCGGCACGATAACGGCGACGACCAGCTCACCCTGGAGGTGCGGGCCCCGGCCAACCTGATTTACGCCAAGTTCGAGGTCCCGGTGGTCGCGGTGCGCTGGGAAGAGTTTTGGCCGGAGCTTTGGCACGAGTCCGAACTGGAGCGGGCGAAACCGGGCGAAACCATCGACAAAACCAGTGACAAAACTACCCTGGCCGGCGTGCTCTCCGGTCTCAGCCGGGAAAAGTTGCACATAGCGCATGCTCTCCTGGGCGAGTACCAGGATATTCTCCGTTACCTGACCCGGGTGGTACGGATTATCAGCTTACGTTGGAGGACCCGCTTTGGGACCGATGACCCGGCGGTTACCGGCTTTTTGACCGGTGTCATTTGGACGCTGAAAAGCAATATCGCCGTGCGCGCCCAAAAAACGGTGCGGGTCAGCGCCCGGCCGCAGTATCAGGTCATCCCGGATTTCCAGACTGCCGGTCTCGCGACGGAGTTTAACTGTATATTCGCCACCCATTTCGGCCACATTAGTATCGTCGGCATCAAATTATTGCGGGCGATGA
>CAZHIT010000330.1:0-1702 GCA_964533125.1 uncultured Candidatus Sumerlaeota bacterium | reverse complement strand
GGTGGGGCAATGGAATGCGGTGGCAGTACCGAGGCGGTCCCTTGGTGTCGGCAAGAAGTAAGTGAAACCCATAATCGTCGCCCCAACTGCTCCGACCGCCGGCCTTAACCGGGGCCGGCTGGCATTAACGTGCCTTCTTTGGGTGGTTGGGGTCACGAAGGCATTACCCTAACCAAAGCAAAGGAGGCGGAAAAATGCTGCAAATGTACAAAACCGTCAGCCAGGACCTGCTGTGCTGGGAGGACCTGACGACCAGCGGCATCTGGATTAACCTCACCAACCCGACCGACGAGGAACTGGCTTTGGTCAACCAGCAGGCCGGCATCAACCTCGATTTCCTGCGGTCGGCCCTCGACTACGAGGAGAAGCCGCGGATGGAGACCGACGAAGGCCAGGTGCTCGTGCTGGTGAACATCCCGGTGATTGGCGAAGGCGGGGACCCGCCGACCTACGACACCATTCCGCTCAGCATCATCATCACCGGTGAGCGGCTGATTACCGTGTGCCTGCAGCCGACCCAACTGCTGCGGGAGTTTGAGACCCACCCGGTGAAAGGGTTGAGCACCGGTAAAAGAACCCGGGTGCTGTTTCAGATCCTGTATAAAACGGCCACCATGTATCTGCGTTACCTAAAGCAAATCGACAAAAAGACCAGCGAAATCGAACAGCAGCTGCACCGGTCGATGAAGAACGAGGAACTCCTGAAGCTGCTGAGCCTGGAGAAGAGCCTGGTGTACTTCATCACCTCGCTCCGCTCCAATGAACTGGTCATGGAAAAACTGCTCAAATCGAAACTGCGGCGGGTGGATGAGGAAGCGCGGGAGGCGTCCCGGATTCTGGCCATGTACGAAGAGGACGAAGAACTGCTGGAGGATGTCATCATCGAAAACAAGCAGGCGATTGAGATGGCCGAAATCCACAGCTCGATCCTCAGCGGGATGATGGATGCCTTTGCTTCGATCATCTCCAATAACCTGAGCATTGTCATGAAGACCCTGGCGGTAATCACGATTATCATGGGGGTGCCGACCACGGTCGCGAGCTTTTTCGGGATGAACGTGCCGGTGCCCTTTCAGGAATCCCCCCAGGCCTTTGCCGGGGCGGTGCTGCTCTCGCTGGCTTTGTCGGCGGGCGCCTATATCGGGTTTGGCAAGAGAAATCTGCTGCGGTAAGGTACGACCAGGCTCGCCGGGAAGAAGGCGGGCCTTTTTTCTATCCCGGGGCCGGGGGGAGCGAAAGGAAAAGACCGGCTCCGGGACGAAAGAACCAAGACGAGGTGAAAGGGATGAACGATGGTTCGCAGCGGGATTATCTGTCGGCCACGGAAGTGGCGCAATACTTAAAGATCACGGTCCGGGAAGTGCACCGCCGGGCTCTGGCCGGGCTTCTGCCGGTGGTTACGGCGGCAAGCGGCCAGTACCGGTTTCGGCTGGCGGACGTCCAGTCGCTGGTGGATACGCCGACGCCGGTCCAAACGATGGCGGCGGGGGAGCGGATGGATCTGGCCGTCCATGGGACCACCCAGACCATCGTCATCGCGAACGCGCAGCACATGGCGCAAGCGGATAATTCGGTCCACCTGGCAATCACTTCCCCGCCGTATTTCAACGCCAAGATGTATTCGGCGGCCGGAGTCGAGGATGACCTGGGGAACATCCACTCTCTGGAGGGATGGTTTGCCGCCATCGGCCAGGTTTGGGCC
>CAZHIT010000329.1:0-1761 GCA_964533125.1 uncultured Candidatus Sumerlaeota bacterium | reverse complement strand
ACCCGACCGACAACAAATACTACAAGCCGGAAATTAAGGGCAAGACCGGCGGTAAGTCCGGCCAGGATGTAAAGGTCGGGGGCATCGAAAATATCCTCTACCGGTTCTCGAAATGCTGCAACCCCCTGCCGGGGGATGCCATTGTCGGCTATATCACCCGGGGGCGGGGGGTGTCGATCCACCGGACGGACTGCCCGAACGTGCGTGGCTATATCGGCGACGACGTCCGGGTGATCAATGTGGCCTGGGAGGATGTGCCCAGCGGACAGTACCAGGTGGACGTGGATATCGCCGGGGTGGACCGGCCCGGCCTCTTGTCGGATGTGATCAACACCATCGCCGAGACCAGGACCAATATCGCCTCGGTGAACGCCCGGACGGATAAAAACCGGATTGCCCATATCGACCTGACCCTGGAGATTAAGACCCTGTCGCATTTGGATTATCTGCTCGAAAAAATACGCAAGACCCGGGACATTTTCAGCGCTGCCCGGGTAACGCGGACGAGCGACCGCCTGAGCGGCTAGACAGCGGGAAATAAGGAGGACGGACTGGATGCGGGCAGTAGTGCAGCGGGTAACGCGGGGGGCAGTCAGCGTGGAGGGCACCACCATCGGGGGAATTAGAGCCGGGTTGGTGGTGTTTCTGGGCGTAGGTCACGAGGACAGCGCGGCGGACGCGCGTTACTTAGCCGAAAAAATAGTCAACCTCAGGATATTTGAAGACGAAGCGGAGAAGATGAACTTATCGCTTCTGGATACCGGGGGAGCGGTGCTGGCGGTGTCGCAGTTTACCCTGTACGGCGACTGCCGCAAGGGGCGGCGACCGAGTTTTACCGCGGCCGCGCCACCGGATAAGGCCAATGAGCTGTACGAAACCTTCGTCTCTTGCCTGCGGGAACTGGGGGTCCGGGTTGAAACTGGGCGGTTCCAGGCGCTGATGCAGGTGGAGATCAATAACCACGGACCGGTGACCATGCTGCTGGACAGCCAAAAACTTTTTTAGGCGGTGATGCGGATGCATTTGGAAACCCTGGTGGTCGGACGACTCGCGGCCAACTGTTATCTCCTCGGCTGTGAGGAAACCAAAGAAGCCATCGTGGTCGACCCGGGCGGGGAGGCCGAAGTGATTAACGACCGGATTGCGGCGGGCGGGTGGAAGGTAAAGTATATCGTGAACACCCACGCCCATATGGACCATACGGCGGCGAATGGGGCCGTCAAGCAGTTCACCGGTGCCCCGCTGCTCATCCACGCCGCCGACGCGCCGACGCTGGCGCACCTCGGGAAGCGCTCCTTTTTGTACGCCGGCGCTGACCCTACGCCCGTGCCGGCCGACCGGGTGCTGCAGGATGGGGAAGAAATCGCCTGGGGCAAACTCTCGGCCCGGGTGATCCATACCCCGGGGCATACGCCGGGCGGTATTTGCCTGTATGTGGGGTCGCTGCTCTTTGCGGGGGATACCCTCTTTGCCGGGTCGGTGGGGCGGTCGGACTTCCCGGGCGGGTCGCATAAGGACCTGATCGATTCCATCAAACAGAAGTTGCTCATCTTGCCGGACGAAACGGAAGTGTACCCCGGGCATGGACCCAGTACGACCATTGGGTGGGAGCGGCAGGAAAATCCCTTCTTATGAGCAGAGCAAAGGGGCTGACTAAAAAAGGATAATAGTCAGCCCCTTCCTTATTAAGAAAAAAATCAGGATATGGAACAAGCCATCTTCATATCCACTGCCAGCTTCTTTGCCATGTTATGTGCGATA
>CAZHIT010000328.1:0-1775 GCA_964533125.1 uncultured Candidatus Sumerlaeota bacterium | reverse complement strand
CGAAGGCGGAGTGCGGTGCATGCGCCAGGCGCTGGCCGACGCGCAAGTTCAGCCAGGGGAGATCGGCTACATCAACGCCCATGGCACCTCGACGCCACTAAACGACCGGAACGAAACGACCGCCGTCCGCCAGGTCTTCGGTCCCGTCGGCGTCTGCCCGCCCATCAGTTCGACCAAGTCCATGACCGGTCACCTGCTCGGGGCTTCCGGGGCGATCGAGACCATCATCACCGCCCTGGCCCTGCAGGATCAATACCTTCCGCCCACCATCAACTACCGGACCCCGGACCCACTCTGCGACCTGGATTATGTCCCGAACACCGGCCGCGCCGCCGCCTTTGACTGCGCCATCTCCAACTCCTTCGGCTTTGGCGGGCACAACGCAACCCTGGTCCTGCGGGCTTACCGGTAAGCGGCGGATGATCCGGTCGGCAAGGCGCAATCCTAAGGGTGCAAGTAAAAACGAGTGGACCCGGAATCCGGGCCCACTCTCTTTTTGCCTGCTTTAGCTGATGACGATCTCGCCGGCGCCCCACCGTTTTTCCCGCACCGGGGGGTAAGGATAGGCCACCTTGCTGTGCGACAAGCCCTGGGCGTACAGCAGTTCCGCCAAGTTGATCACCGCAAAGGCCGGGTCCACCACCGGTACCCCGACCGCTTCGGCTACTGCCGGGCCCATGCCGGCAAAACTCAGGCAGCCGAGGATGAGGACCTGGGCGCCGTCCGCCTCGACGCACTGCCGGCCAACCGCGGCCAGTTGCCGGACCGTAGCCGCGATATCCTGGCGCGCGTCGCTGAGGGAGATCGTCACGCTGCGCACCGAAGCCAGCCGGGTCGGGTCGACCCCAGTGGTGCGGACCGATTCCACTTTTTCGGCCGTCCGCCAGGGCGAGGTGGTCAGCAGAGAGAAGCGGTAGCCAAGGGCGCAGGCCACCAGCATGGACGCCTGGCCGCCCCCAATGACCGGGATGCGGACCGCCTCGCGGCAGGCGACGACCGCCGGGTCGCTCAGGCAGTAGAGCACGACGGCATCATAACCGTCTTTTTCCGCCTGGATGGCCCGCCGCACCACCTCCGGCCCGGCCAGGACCACATCGGTCGCCGAGTCGATTTCTACCTCGGTGTCGGTGATTCCATCCATGTGAATGACCGTATCCGGGCGGGCAATGGCCGAGAGCAGTCGTTCCCGGTACCGCAAGGCCTCGTCGGTCATCCCGTAGTCGGGGTTGATTACCTTGATGCGCATCTTCACCCTTCCTTTCCCTGAACCTTTGCCTGGTCATATTCTTCGCCGGACGCCGGGGAAACCCTCCGTCTGAAGCGTTTGGTCTTATTCCATCGCTCCGCCGCTTTGCCCGCCCCCGGGCCGCCAGGAAGAGAAGGATCCATCGGCGGCGTTTACACTCGCGTTTGGCAGTGCACCATTTCGAAAAAAGTGCGTTTTACTGCAACAAATACGCGGAAAATGTGTAAATATTGCGGGTAAAACCCTTAGAAATGTGTGAATCTTCGTTACGTTTCCCCTGTTTATGTGCTATGCTTAATGCATAATCCGGTAAGGGCGGTGATTTCTTTGCAACGGAACGCTCTTGGTGATTTAGCCACCTGGAAAACCAACGAAGACCGCAAACCGATGGTACTGAGGGGCGCCCGGCAAGTGGGTAAAACTTGGCTGATGCAAGAATTTGGCAGGAGTTATCCCGCCGGCTTTGCGTATTTCAATTTCGACGAAGAGGATGAACTGAAGTCTATCTTCGAAACGAACAAAAACCCGG
>CAZHIT010000327.1:1014-1833 GCA_964533125.1 uncultured Candidatus Sumerlaeota bacterium | reverse complement strand
ACCCGAGTAGAAGAGCATGCGCTCGGTGGTGGTGGTCTTGCCGGCGTCGATATGGGCCCTATCCCGATATTGCGGGTATTGTCTAAGGTAAATTTCCTGGGCATAATCAGTTCCTCCTTGTATGTGAACCGCCTTTTGCCTGGGCATAAGGCTTTTCGGCAACTGACAGTCCGGACCCTTGCGCGGCCGGAACCGGTTCATGCCGCCGGCTGTTCAGACCGGATTACCAGCGGAAATGGGCAAAGGCCTTATTGGCCTCGGCCATCTTGTGGGTATCTTCTTTCTTTTTGACCGCGGAACCGGCGCCGGCCGCCGCATCCATAATCTCGGCCGCCAGGCGTTCCTGCATCGTCTTCTCCCCTCGGTCCCGGGCGTAGTTCACGAGCCAGCGGATTGCGAGCGCGGTCCGCCGTTCCGGCCGGACTTCGGAGGGAACCTGGTAGGTGGCGCCGCCGACCCGGCGGGGCCGGACCTCGAGCACCGGCATAACGTTTTTAACCGCCTGTTCAAAGACCTCGTAAGAATCTTTGCCGGTTTTGGCCTGGATGCGCTCCAGGGCGCCGTAGAAAATAGCCTGGGCCGTCCCTTTTTCGCCCTCCAGCATAATCTTGTTGATGAACTTGGTTACAAACTTATTATTGTAGATCGGGTCGGGCAGGACGTCCCGCTTGGCGACAAAACCTCTTCTTGGCACTGATTTTCACCCCTTGCATCCTATAAGTCGGCCCTATTTCTTCTTTGGCCGCTTGGCCCCGTACTTTGATCTGGCCTGCATCCGGTTTTGCACTCCGGCCGTATCCAGGGTTCCCCGGGTGATAT
>CAZHIT010000327.1:0-970 GCA_964533125.1 uncultured Candidatus Sumerlaeota bacterium | reverse complement strand
AAGTCCTTAACGCGGCCACCCCGGACCAAAACCACGGAGTGCTCCTGCAGATTATGCCCCACTCCGGGGATATAAGCAGTCACCTCGATGAGATTGGTCAACCGGACCCGGGCAACTTTGCGCAGCGCCGAGTTCGGCTTCTTCGGGGTCGTCGTGTACACCCGGGTGCAAACTCCCCGCTTCTGTGGATTTTCCTTTAAAGCCGGAGACGAAGACTTGCGGATTACTTCCTGGCGACCCTCTTTGACTAACTGATTGATCGTTGGCATCTAATCCACCCCCTTTCCCTCTGCGTTCAATCTTTGGCATCATCAAGCATAAGGCTGCCCCCCTGTACCCATAGGGCGCAAAGGGGCATTGATTTCCATTCCGCCGGGAATCATTCTTCCGTGATGACGGCGGCCGCTGCTCCGATCTCAATGCCGCAGGCTTTGCCCAATTCAGCCATCGAGGCGGCGGAGACGACCGGGACCCCGGACTCTTCGCAGGCTTTGCGCAGGCTGCGGAGCACATGCTCTTCGGCGTCGGCCGCGACAAATACCGTCTTGGCCTTGCCGCTTTCCACGGCTTTTAAGGACTGTTTGGTACCCACCGTTTTGCGCCTGGCTTGCCGCAACTCTTCGAGCATCGCTGCTGCCTCCCCGGAACACCAAAAATCGACCGTTTTTGGCTAAATTCGGACACTTAAATATTTTAGCATTCTTCCGGGTCCCTGTCAATAAATAGATTGACCGGGACCCGGGAAGCTATGCCATTGACTTACGACGGTTTGACGTTGACCTTGAGGCTGCGGTAGCGGGACATGCCGGTGCCCGCCGGGATCAGTTTGCCAATGATGACGTTTTCCTTTAGTCCTAACAACGGATCGGTTTTCCCCTTGATACCGGCTTCGGTTAAGACCCGGGTCGTTTCCTGGAAGGAGGCGGCCGAGAGGAAGGAGTCGGTGGCGAGGGACGCCTTGGTGATCCCG
>CAZHIT010000326.1:0-1895 GCA_964533125.1 uncultured Candidatus Sumerlaeota bacterium | reverse complement strand
GTTATCTCCAGTATACCATTCGGAGCCGTGCGACAACTATCCTAACACAGGGGGTTGGCCAGTCGCCGCCGACCAGAGAGTAACGGGTGAAAGCACCCAGACCCCGGGTTACGTCATTGCGAGGAGCTGGCGACGAAGCAATCTGGCTTTCCCTTCCCCCGCTCCCCAGTCTTCGGGTTACAACAAAATACGGGGTTTGCCAGATTGCCACGCCGGCAAAAAGCGTGTGGCCTCGCCAGGGCGGGAGGCAGAGATTATTGCCGACAATGACACCTTTGCCTGTGCCGCCGCTAAGCAGGTGATGCGGGTTAGCGCCGGCGGCAGGATTACGTCATGGCGAGGTGCGCAGGGACGAAGCTCTTCTGGTTACCCCTCTCCAGTTGTCACTGTTCCGGTCGGGGAAAAACGGGGTCGTCATTGCCAAGCCGCCGCGATAGTCTCTCGGCCCGCGTTGATGTGGTGCAGGGATGCCGTAAGCGATGACGCATTGACCGGAAGGCGTCGACAACAGGACAGAGCCATCAAGGTGGGCTAAGAGAACCGTCCCCCGGACCGAGGGCGGCAACGCACAAGAGGCTCACCCGACCCGGGTGAGCCCCTTGTATTGTACAATGATCAGGGATAAGCAGCGGGCAGGCGTATCAACCGCCCCACCCCAGGCTCAATCAAAATGCCTGGTGTACGCCAGAACAATAACCTCCACCGCCGCGTGCTGCTTTACCTCGGGATTAATCAGCATCCCATCCTCCGCATCAAAGTCAAAAATCAGGAGGCCGCCACTTTCGACCTTAAACCACCCGGCAATCGGTCCGTCGCTGTTCGCCCCCTCAAACTCATCGTACAGCTCGCGGTACTGCGCCAGGGCATCGTCGGCCCGGCTCCCGACGCGGACGCCTAAATTGGTGGCGTACTCGGCGGTGTCGGTCTCCAGGCGAAGCACCTTGCCCGTCTTTAGCCCCATGGTCAGAACCATCCCGCGCGGATAGGAACGCAGTACCGTGTCCTCACCGTACCAACCTTCGTCGCCGCTCGGCTCCTCGGTGAAGTTTTTTCCCAATAGCATCGACACCCGCTCGGCGCTGTCGCCCAGGCGGACGCCGCCCAAGGTGGTGCGCTCCGGCAGTTCCGGCGGTTCCGGCTCTGGTTCCGGTTCCGGGGTAGGCTCCGGCTCCGGCTCGGGGGTTGGCTCTGGCTCCGGCTCCGGCGTCACCGCCGGCTTGGCGCACCCGGCCAGGGCCAGAATGAGGGCAAAGACTAAAAGCCAAACGAGCAACCGTGGTCGCATTTGTTATCTCCCCTTCCAGCGCCGCCGCCCCCAGGCTTGTCCCGGGCGCGGGGGCGCGGCTGCCGGCCATCATGCCGGCTTGGTTTATGGACGCCGGGCGCGGCCGGATAGTTGCAATGGCGCACCATGGTTGAGAAATTTTTGCCCGTTCAATCCAACTGCGGCGGCCGCCGCCACCCGCCGGCCTGCTCGCAGGTCCAGGCCAAATTCAGCAGGAGCGGTTCGCTCGCGGCCGGCCCGATAAAGGTGACGCTGGCCGGGGCCCCGTCGGGGGCAAAGCCGGCCGGAATGAGCACCGCCGGATACCCGGAGATGGCGGCGATGCTGGTCATCTCGATGTAGAGGAGCGCATCCAACCCCTGCTCCGCCAGTACCCGGTCGATCCCTTCCGCGCGGGTCCGGCGCTGGTCCTCCAGGCGGGCCAGGAGGTACTCCGGCTCGGTGAGGGTGCCCCGGGTGGCCTGGGAGGCCTCAAACCGCTTTTGACCGTAGCGCAGGGAACGATCCGGATCAGACAAGTTCGCGGCAATCAGCTCTTCTAAGGTCCTCCGTCCGGCAGGAGCGCCAGAGGAGGCCAGATAGTGGTTTAAGGCCGCGCGGAACTCGTGCC
>CAZHIT010000325.1:0-1928 GCA_964533125.1 uncultured Candidatus Sumerlaeota bacterium | reverse complement strand
GGAGAGTTATCCATATCGCGGGTACCCCATTTCGTACCGAATAATGGTTGGTTATAGTATTATTAGCGTTTACGGAAACAGCCCGCGCGATACCAGGTATTACGGTTATGGCATAGTCTGTCACATAATCTTGCCATGTCGGCATTGGCAACTTGATTATTGGAGGTGGCGGCAATGGAAATCCGTCGGGCGGTACCCGGGGATGCGGTGCGGTTGAGTGATCTGGCTATTGCTTCGAAGCAGTTTTGGGGCTATGACGCGGCGTTCATGGAAAAATGCCGGGAAGAACTTACCGTCTCCCCGGCATACATTGAAGCCAACCAGACCTGGGTACTGGAAGTGAACGGGGCCATCGTCGGATTCTATATCCTGAAGGGTGAAGCGCCGGAAGCGGAGCTTACCTTCCTCTTCATCGCCCCGGACTGCATCCGGCAGGGGTATGGCCGCCGCCTCTGGGATAACGCCGTGGCGCTGGCCAAAGAGCTGGGGATTGAAACTATTGCGATTGAATCTGACCCTTATGCGGAGGGTTTCTATACCGCTCTGGGAGCGGTCGTGGTCGGCCGGGCGCCTTCCGGGTCGATTCCCGGCCGGTTTCTGCCGCTGATGCAGTATCGGGTTTTGGGGTGAGGGTGATCGCGGTGTCTTACTTCCCGCCGAACAGTTCGATCGCCTTTTCCGCCACTCTCTGTCCCAGCAGTTTGGCCCGCTGCTGCTGCGCTTCGTCGCCGTCCTTGATCACCACGGCACCAAAATGAGTGAGCGGCATCCCTTTGGCGACCCCGGCGGAGTAAACCAGCATCCCCCGGACCAGCATCATGCCGACCAGGCCCAGTTCGGCCACTTCCGCCCCGCCGCCGATATTGTTGGCGGTAGCAAAGGCGCTGCCCAGTTTGCCGGCCAGCTTGATTTTGGTGGTATCGAACCACTGCTTAATCTGCCAGGAGTAGGTACCGTAGTAGGTCGGGCAGCCAAAAATGACGGCGTCGGCGGCCGCGACGAAGGCGCCATCCACGGCGGCCACGCTCATGAGCCTGGTCTCTACTTCGCCGGCATCGGTGGCGCCATCGGCAATCAGTTCCGCGATCTTTTTGGTGTTCCCGCTCTCCGAGTGATAAATGACGGCTAACTTCATGGTCTGACCTCCCTTAAGTAGTTTTGCCGGCCCGGCCGGCCAGGACTAGCTTACCATTTTCTGCCTGAGGCTGTCAATCCGGTTAATTGACAGCCCCGTTTTTTTACGGTATAATTGCTTCAAATGTATATGCTACAGTGATGAACGGAAGCAGTAGGCCGCCCTGGCTGGCAAGAGAGCTGCCGGCAGGTGCAAGGCAGTCTGGCCGGGCCGCCGAACTCGTCCGCGAACCGCACCGGTGAATGGAGTAGCCGGCGCCGGGTTGGTCCCCGTTATCAGCCGCGAGCGGGTAAAGCACGAGCCGCATATCCTCCCGGATCGGGCAAACAGGCGGATCCGGGCCAGAGGATTATCGGTGGTCTGGCTTTACCAAGTTAGGGTGGTACCACGGAAGCAAACCTTTCGTCCCTGGGGACGAGGGGTTTTTCTTTTGGCGGCCAGTCCCCGCCAGTCCCGGTTAAGGTGGATTGCAGACCGGCGGCGCCCGCAGAGGCGGAGATGAGGAGGTAGGCGGATGGAAGAGCGTTACCAGTACGAAGTAATCGAGAAAAAATGGCAGGAAAAGTGGAAAGCCGAGCAGCTGTACAAGGTGACCGAGGACCCGGCCAAGCCCAAGTACTATTGCCTGGAGATGTTTCCGTACCCCTCCGGCAAACTGCATATGGGCCATGTGCGCAACTATTCCATCGGCGATGTGGTCACCCGCTTCAAACGGATGCAGGGGTTTAACGTCCTGCACCCGATGGGCTGGGATGCCTTCGGGCTGCCGGCCGAGAACGCTGCGATCGAGCGG
>CAZHIT010000324.1:0-1944 GCA_964533125.1 uncultured Candidatus Sumerlaeota bacterium | reverse complement strand
ATCGCAGTGGTACTGATCCTGACCCTGGCCTTCGTCGCCCTGCCGGGGTGTTTTTCCCGCGGCAATAACAACAATAACAATAATAACAACAACCAGAATACCGGCCCGGGCGAGGCGGTAAAGCTGGGCCTCGGGCAAAGCTCAACCATCGCCTCCTCGAAGGACTACAGCAAGGATTCGGCCGGGAAGGAGACCCTGGCGGTGGGCCAGGTGGACACGGTGATCGCGGCGGTGACCTTTGACCAGGCCGGCAAGGTGGTCAAGGTGATCATCGACACCGCCCAGACGAAGGTGAATTTCGACAATAAGATGAAAGTTACTTCCGACAAGATGGCGGCTGGTAAAACCAAAAAAGAGCTCGGTGACGCCTACGCCATGAAGGGGGCCTCCTCCATCGGCAAGAACTGGCACGAGCAGATCGCCGAACTGGAGAAGTGGATGGTCGGCAAGACGGTGGCCGAAATCAAGGGCATGAAGGTTAAGCAACGTGACGCCACGCATCCGGCGGTACCCGATGTGCCGGAACTGACCTCGCTCGTAACCATTACCGTGCAGGAGTACCTGGCTGCCGTGGAAGAAGCCTACAACCGGGCGGTACCGGTACAGGGTGCGACTAAGCTCGGCCTGGGCATAAAGACGAGCATCGACAAGTCCAAGGACTACGGCAAGGATGCAGCCGGGAAAGAAACCCTGCCGGTCGCGCAGGTGGATACAGTGATGACGGCCACTGCCTTTGATACTGCGGGCAAGGTTGTGGGTACTCTCATCGACACGGCGCAAACCAAAATCAATTTTGACAAGAATGGTAAAGTTACTTCCGACAAAACCGCTGCCCTCAAGACCAAGGTTGAACTGAAAGAAGAGTATGGTATGGGCAAGGCCTCCCCGATCGGCAAGGAATGGTATCAGCAGATCGCGGAACTGGAGAAGTGGATGGTGGGCAAGACCGTGACCGAGATTAAGGCGATGAAGCTGAAGGACGAAGCACCGGATGTACCGGAACTCACCTCAAAAGTGACAATCGGGGTCACTGACTACTTTGCGGTGGTCGACGAAGCTTATACCACCGCCAAATAAGCGCCAGTACTGCCAAGTCAACCAAAGCCCTGCTCCACCGCCATCGGCGGTGGAGCAGGGCTTTGTCGGCAGGAGAGCGATTTCGCCAGGTGTAGACGAAAGGAACTGCCGGGCCGGGAGTGGAATAATTAGGGGAAAACCGCCTGGCCCCGAACTGGGTCAGAGCGGCCGACAGGGAAGGGTGATGGGATGCAGGCGCTGGAGGGGATCCGGGTACTCGATCTGACCCGGGTATTGGTCGGGCCGTTTGCCACCATGCTGCTGGCCGACCTGGGGGCCGAGGTCATCAAGGTCGAACTGCCGGGTACCGGCGATGACGCCCGGCAGTTTGGTCCGTTTATAGGGGGCGAGAGCGCCTATTTTCTCAGTCTGAACCGCAATAAGCGGGGGATTACGCTTAACCTGAAGCACCCGCGCGGCAAAGAGCTGTTCTATCGTCTGGTGCGGCAGGTGGATGTGCTGGTCGAAAACTACCGTCCGGGGACCATGGAAAAACTGGGCCTGGCTTACGCCGACCTGTCAGCTGAACACCCGGGGTTGATCTATGCCTCGGCTTCCGGCTTTGGGCAGACCGGACCGTACCGCGAGCGCCCGGCTTACGACGCGGTCGTCCAGGCGATGGGGGGAGTGATGAGCATCACCGGCCCCGCCGGGGGCCCGCCCACCCGGGTTGGCTCCTCCATCGGCGACATCACCGCCGGGCTGTACACCGCGGTAGGCATCCTGGCCGCCCTGCATCACCGGCAGCAAACCGGCCAGGGCCAGCGGGTGGATGTAGCCATGCTGGATTGCCAGGTGGCGATTCTCGAAAACGCTATCCCTCCCTACTGCGTGACCGCGGACGTCCCGGGGCCGACCGGCAACCGC
>CAZHIT010000323.1:0-1969 GCA_964533125.1 uncultured Candidatus Sumerlaeota bacterium | reverse complement strand
CGGCAATTATGGCAACTTGAATAACTGTTCGATAATATTTTTTTTTATCCTCCCCTTTGGGTGTCTAAAAAGGGAAAAATGTGCAAATGGCGCGCCACAAAGCCCACTGGATTAACTGGCGGTGTCCGGCGCATAATAAACGCAGGGCCCGGAAGTCATGTCGAAACCCAAAGGCTGATCGTGATGAACGCCCGGACAGGCGATAAGGACCATTATCTCCGGTTCACCCTCCTGCTGCTGGGAGGCCTGAACCTGATTGATTACTATTGTACCGGACTAGCCCTGCGCTGGGGCAACGCGGAGCTAAACCCGCTGCTGGCCCCGCTGCTTTCGACGCCCGCCTTCCCCTTGCTGAAGCTGGGACTGGTTAATTTGGCGCTTTGGTTCGTGTACCGCGAGCGGCAGGGTTGCCAGCGCATCCGGCGCCTGGTGCACGGACTGCTGCAAGCGACGAGCCTGGCCTACTTGGCCGTTGTGTTGTACCACGGGTGGTGGCTGCTCTGAGACCGGCATGGAAATCGGAGTCTGGCCCGAAAAGCAGTCTCAGATTATGTATAAGGCCAGATCGCGCCAATATGCTATCTCCAGAAAAGTATTAGACAGGTTCCGCCTGGAGTGCCGCTTGCCAGTACTGCACCGATGCGGCCAACTCCTGCAGCACCGTTTCTTCGGCCGCTTCGTAGGGGTGGATGACTTCCAGCAGGAGGGCAGTATCGCCCGCTCCGGCTTCTTGCAGGGTCCGCAGCACTTCCGCCGCGTGGATGATTCCGGCGGCGTTTTCGCTTGCGGTGAAGGCGTGGTGGCAGTCGGCAAGGCCATTGGTTTGCTGCAGGTGGACAGCCGGGGATTGCCGAGCGAAGCGCCGTAGCCAGGCCAGGGGATCGTTGTCCGGCACCCTATTGCCGGCAGCGCAGGCGTGCCCGAGGTCTGGACAGAGGCGGACCGGAATGTCGGCCCCCTGGCTTAAGCGTTCCAGCAGGGAGGCGGTGGCCTCGATGGTCGCGGTCAGTTCCCGGGCGACCGGCATGGGCTCCAGGAGCAAACACTCCAGACCCAGTTCCTGGGCGTACTGCGTCAGAGCGCACACCTCTTCCACTAAGACGTCGATGCGACGGGTGCGGGTGACTGGATTAGCGGCCTCGGTCATACTCAGCGCCCCCAGGTGACCGCCGGCCATCTTCCCCCCAATCTCCGTCGTAAACCAGAGCGCCTTCCGATACCACCGGACGGCGGCGCGCCGGTCGGCAGCGTCCGGAGCGAGGAGCAAGTTAGAGTTGTAGGCATTGAGCCCGGTGAAAGCGGAGTGGATTCGAAGGCCCTGGTCAGCGCAGGCCTGCCGGATACGGCGGGCCTGTTTGGTTAGCACTGAGGACGCGAGACCAAGGTCAGTCAGATCGAGCGAGTACTGCACCGCCTCTACCCCCAGGCGCTCGCGGCAGACGGCCGCCCAGACCGCCGGCTCCGGCCAGCGCTTGACGGCGAAGCAATTATTTACCCCCAGCGTAAACTGTCCCATCCTTTACCTCCCTTGCTTCTGTCCGGCCAGCAAACCCGCCTCCGCCTGGCGGAAGCGGGAATACAGATCATTGTAGAATGTGACCGCAACCGGGTCGGGCTGGTACACTTCGCCGGCCGGGACGCCAGCCGAAAGCGCCTCTTGGTGGCTGCGATACACCCCGGCCCCCACCCCGGCCAGCAGGGCGGCGCCCAGTTCGGCCCCGTCCACACCGCTGACCGCCCGGACCGGGAGACCCAGGACATCGGCTTTGATGTGGTTCCATCGCCGGGAGGCCGCGCTGCCTCCCGAAACGGTCAGTTTATCAACCGGGCACCCGGCATCGCGGAGGATCTCGACCCGCTCCCGGATCGCGAGAGCGACCCCTTCCATAACCGCGCGCAGGAGGTGGGCGCGGCTGTGCCCCAGGCCCAGGTTGTAAAAACCGCCTTTGAGGTTAGGATTGTCGCGCTC
>CAZHIT010000322.1:0-1988 GCA_964533125.1 uncultured Candidatus Sumerlaeota bacterium | reverse complement strand
GGCGCCCGGTGGAAGTGCCGGCGGTTAATATACAGGCTCGCGACGCCGCCGGGCCCGATATTCAGGTATTTGTAGTTGCACCAGAGGGCAAAGTCCACCCCCCACTTACTCAGGTAATGCGGCACGGCGCCGGCGCTGTGGCAGAGGTCAAAGCCGATGATGATGCCGCGTTCGTGGGCGGCTTGGGTGAGGTACTCCATATCCAGCAGCTGGCCGCTCCGGTAGAGCACCGAGGGCAAAAAGACGATGCCCACGTCCGGGGTCATGGCCGCGACGATGTCCTCCTCCTCGATCATCCGGCCGTCCCGGCTCTTCACTTCCACCAGGCATTCCGCCGGATCGAGACCCTTGAGGCGGATCTGGCTCTCCACGGCGTAGCGGTCGGTGGGGAAGTTCAGCTCATCGACCAAGATTTTCGGCCGTTTTTGCGGGTCGTAGAAGGTGGCGATGGCGGTGTGGATATTGATGGTGGTGGACGAATGGACGATCACCTCATCCGGGTCCGCGCCGACCAGCGGGGCCATCCTGGCGGCGAGGCTTTCGGCGTAGTAAAAGAGGGGGCTCGCGGCCTTGGTCCAGCAGTTGATGCCCAGGCGTTTCCAGGCGTCAAGCGCCCAGAGCAGGGACGCCTCGGCGTCCCGGGACAAAAGCCCGAGGGAGTTGCCGTCCATATAAATAGTGTTCTCCAGGAGATAAAACCGGTCGCGGAAAGAGCGAAGGGGGTCAGCTGAGTCCATCTGCTGCGCGTAGTCTGCGGTGGGATTAAAATTACGATCCATAGTTATCCCTCCCAGTTTCGTTTCGGGCAGCCGTTTCTCTATTGCGGTCACCCAATTCCATTATACACGATTTGGGGAAAGCGGCAAAGATAACCAGCCGGATTTAACCCAAAGTGCGTCAGCAGCGCGCTCTGTGGCGTCTATACTCCGACGCGTCATTGCGGTATAATTAACCCAAGACCGGCGGACCGGGCCGTCCGGGGCCGGTTATAGACGGGAGGGAAGCGCATTGACCGATGTGGCGGAGCTAACCATTAGGGCGATGACCGACGGGATGGACCGGGGGTCCATCACTTCCCTGAGCCTGGTGCAGGCTTACCTCGGGCGGATCGCCCGCTTGGACCAGTCCGGACCGACCTTAAACGCGGTCCTGGAAGTCAATCCCGACGCCCTGCACACCGCCGAGGCGCTTGACGCTGAACGCCGCCATAATGGACGGCGGGGCCCCCTCCACGGCGTGCCCATTCTCCTTAAAGACAACATCAACACCGGCGACAAGAACCACACCAGCGCTGGCTCCTTGGCACTTGCGGACCACTACGCGCCCCGCGACGCCTGTTTGGTACGGCGCTTGCGGGCGGCGGGAGCGGTCCTCCTGGGCAAGGCCAATATGACCGAGTTCGCGAACTACCTGACCGAGGGGATGCCCGGGGGGTACAGCTCCCGGGGCGGTCAGGTGAAAAATCCCTATGACCCCGGCCGCACGCCCTCCGGCTCCAGCTCCGGCTCGGCTGTCACCGCTGCCGCGAGCCTCTGCGCCGGGGCGGTGGGGACGGAGACCAACGGCTCCATCCTCAGCCCGGCCCGGGCCTGCGGCGTGGTCGGGGTAAAGCCCACTGTCGGCCTCGTCAGCCGGGAGGGGATCATCCCCATCTCCGCCGCCCAGGATACCGCCGGGACGCTCACCCGGACCGTGGCCGACGCGGCCGTGCTGCTCGGGGCGATGGCTGGCTACGATGAAGCCGACCCGGCTACCGGCATCTGCCGCTGGGACGCGCACCCGGACTACACCCAGTTCCTCACCGGCGAGGTGCGGGGGCTCAGAGTAGGGATCGGCATGGCTGGCTACGACGGGCTCACCGCCTTCGAAAAAATGCGCCTGGATGAAGTCCGGGCCATCCTCCGGCACCGCGGGGTCACCGTGGTTGAGCAGGACCTGCCCGGCTTCCCGGCCGCCGCCGGCCAGGGCAGCGTGAACCGGCACGAGTT
>CAZHIT010000321.1:0-1996 GCA_964533125.1 uncultured Candidatus Sumerlaeota bacterium | reverse complement strand
CATAGCCCCGGCCGTCGATATAGCCCTGCAAATAATCCGCCGTTATCTCCGCGACAACAACCCTATCCGGGTCAGCCGGTCCCTGCGGGATGTGGCCTACAAAGCGCTGCAGGTGCGGGACGGCCTGGTCAACCGCCATTCCCGGGAGCCGTCGATTACCGAGATCGCGAGCGAGCTGAACCTGCCGACCGAAGAAGTGGTCTATGCCTTAGACGCCATCCAGGAACCGGTGTCGCTGTTTGAGCCGATCTACCACGACGGGGGCGATCCGATCTATGTGATGGACCAGATCAGCGATGAGAAGAACCAGGACGCCAACTGGCTGGAGGGGATTGCGATCCGCGAGGCGCTGCGGCGCTTAAGCGAGCGGGAAAAGCACATCCTGACCCTGCGGTTCTTTGAAGGCAAGACGCAGATGGAGGTAGCTGACGAGATCGGTATTTCGCAGGCGCAGGTGTCGCGGCTGGAAAAAGCGGCGCTATCGCATATGCGTAAGCATATCTAGGGGGTAAGGGGAATGAAGCGCAAGCGGGAAATCATCGGTACTCTGGCCGGCCTGGCTCTGGTCGGTTCTCTAATCGGGATAATGATCGCTTGGCCAGTATCAACCAAGGCACCAGGCAATCCCAACCTCATCCGGCTGCATATTATCGCCAACAGCGATTCGGCGGCGGACCAGGCGCTGAAACTGGCGGTCCGGGATGCAGTGATCTCGACGCTCGGGCCGGCTTTGGCTGAACTGACCGATACGGCCCAGGCGAGAGATTACGTCGCGAACAACCTGGATCAGTTCACCGCCGTGGCCGCCCAGGTGATCTGCCATTACGGCGCGGCGTATAAGGTGCAGGCGAAGCTCGGCCGCAGCCAGTTCCCGACCCGGGTGTACGGGGATTTGGTCCTGCCGGCCGGGGAGTACGAGGCCCTGCGCCTGACCATCGGCAGCGGGCAGGGTCAGAACTGGTGGTGCGTGCTCTTCCCGCCGCTCTGCTTTGTGGACGCGGCCGGAGCGATTGCCGTCGACCCGGAGCAGGCGGCGAAGCTCACAGCGGCGCCGGCCGATACACCGGTGCTGGTGGCGGAAGCGGATCCCGGCGAAATTACGGTGGAGTTGCGGAGCAAGGCGGCGGAGGTCTGGCGCCGGTCGATAGCCCGCCTGGAGCGCTTGCGGGACCGCCTGGCGAAAGCGGAAGCGAAATAAGCTTTAAGTTCGGTGCCTTTGCCGGAGCAAAGGCATTACTTTTTTGGCGGGAATAGTTGAACCCCGGCGACGCGGCATATAATGGGGTAGATGAACTGGGAGGTGGTTAATATGCTGCGGACGTCAGACCTGCGGACCAGGGAAGTGGTGAACATCCTGGATGGGAAGCGGTTTGGGTCAATCGAAGATGTGGAAATCGATCTGGAGAGCGGGCGGATTACCGCCATTGTCATACCCGGGAGCGGGAAGGTGCTGGGCTTTTTCGGCCGGGGCGAAGAGTACGTGGTGCCCTGGGAGAAAATCCGCAAAATCGGGGTGGACACGATTCTGGTCGAGCTGGAGACCCCGGGGGAAAGCAGGGGTTACCGGCGGCCGCTCTAACCGGTCCTGGCTCCCGCCCGGAAGGTCCTCTGCGTTATTAGCAGGAGTTACGGCGGCGAAGGGGAATAGAGTATAGAACCGAAACCGGGAGGGATGCCTGTGAAATGTCCGTATTGCGGTTTTCCGGACAGCAAGGTGCTCGATTCGCGGCCGACGGATGAAGGACTGGCGATCCGGCGCCGGCGGGAATGCACCGGGTGCAGCCGGCGGTTTACCACCTACGAAAAGGTCGAAGAGATGCCTCTGGTGGTGGTGAAGAAGGACGGCAGCCGGGAGGTCTACAACCGCAGCAAGATCATCAATGGTCTGCTGAAGGCCTGTGAAAAACGGCCGGTCCCGGTGTCGGAACTCGAGAAAATCGCGGATGAAATCGAGAAGGACCTGCGCAATACCCTGGAGCGGGAAGTCCCCAGCACC
>CAZHIT010000320.1:0-2007 GCA_964533125.1 uncultured Candidatus Sumerlaeota bacterium | reverse complement strand
CAGGCGGATTTGGTGGTGCCGGATGGATTTGGCCTGGTCTGGGCCTCGCGCCGGCAGGGCAATCCTTTGCCGGAGCGGGTGGCCGGGATTGACCTGATGCACGCCTTGCTTGGGCGGGCGGCGGCGCAGGGCTACCGGGTGTATCTGCTGGGGGCGAAGCCGGAGGTGGTGGCGGCGGCCGCGGCCAGGCTGGGACAAGCCAATCCGGGTCTGAATATTGTCGGCTGCGCAGACGGGTATTTCCCCCCGGCAGACGATGCGGCGGTGATTGAGCGCATCCGGGCGGTGCGGCCGGACCTGCTGCTGGTGGGCATGGGGGCGCCCCGGCAGGAGCTGTGGATGCAGAAGTACCGCGGGGAATTAGCGGTCCCGGTAAGCCTGGGGGTGGGCGGCAGTTTCGATGTCGCCGCCGGGGCAGTGCGCCGGGCGCCGCCGTGGATGCAGCGCGCCGGCCTGGAGTGGCTGTTTCGCCTGGCGAGCGAGCCCAAGCGCTTCGGGCGGATGCTGGCGTTACCCCGGTTTGCGCTGGCGGTAGCGGCGAACCGGTTCAAGAGATAAGGAGGCGGGAACTATGACCGATGAACTTTTGCTTCAACAGTTGCGCGGCCGGGCCCGGGCGATCCGGCGGCAGATCGTGACCATGATCGCGGCGGCCCGTTCCGGGCACCCGGGGGGCTCGCTCTCGGCCACGGAGATCGTGACCGCCCTGTATTTTCATTTGATGCGGCTGGATCCAGGCTCCCCGGCCTGGGCGGACCGGGACCGGTTCGTCCTGAGCAAAGGCCACGCCGCGCCGGTTCTGTACGCGGCGCTGGCGGAACGGGGGTATTTCCCGACCGAAGAGCTGCCGACCCTGCGCCGCCTGGGCAGCCGTTTGCAGGGGCATCCGGATATGAAGCGGACCCCGGGCGTCGAAGTCTCCACCGGCTCGCTCGGGCAGGGCCTCTCGGTAGCCAACGGGATGGCTCTCGCGGGGAAGCTCGATGGTAAGGATTACCGGGTGTTTGTGCTCTTAGGAGACGGTGAAATGGCCGAAGGGCAGGTTTGGGAAGCGGCGATGGCGGCGGCGCATTACCGACTGGATAATGTGACCGCTTTTCTCGACCACAACGGCCTGCAGATCGACGGGCCGATCACGGAAGTGCTGTCGCCGGAACCGCTGCGGGCGAAGTGGGAGGCCTTTGGCTGGAACGTGCTGAGCATCGACGGCCACGACTTTAAGGCGATTATCCAGGCTGCGGCTCAGGCGGCGGAGATGAAGGGCAAGCCGACGATGATTATCGCCGAGACGGTCAAGGGCAAGGGCGTCTCGTTTATGGAGAACAAAGCCGAATGGCACGGCAGCGCGCCCAATGCGGAGCAGCTGGCCCAGGCCTTGGCGGAGTTAGGGGAAAGCGGAGGTGAACCGGCATGAGTAAACTGACGGCAACCCGGGATGCTTATGGCGAGGCGCTGGCGGAACTCGGCCGGACGAACGAAGCGGTCGTGGTGCTGGATGCCGACCTCTCCAAATCGACGAAGACGGCGGTGTTTGCCAAAGCCTTTCCAAACCGGTTTTTTAACATGGGCATCGCCGAGCAAAACCTGCTGGGCACGGCGGCCGGGCTCTCGCTCGGCGGCAAGATTCCCTTTGCCAGCACCTTCGCGGTCTTTGCCACCGGGCGGGCCTTTGAACAGATCCGGAACACCATCGCTTATCCCAAATTGAACGTGAAAATCGCCGCCTCACACGCCGGGCTGACGGTGGGGGAAGACGGCGGTTCCCACCAATCGGTCGGGGATATTTCCCTTATGCGCAGTCTGCCGAATCTGACCGTCATCGTCCCGGCCGATGGAATTGAGACCAGGCTCGCGGTACAGGCGGCGGCGGCGATGTCCGGACCGGTTTATCTTCGTCTCGGCAGAGCCGGGGTTCCGGCTCTGTTCGACAGTTCGTATCATTAACGGGTCGGTCAGGCGGTACCCCTGAAGCCCGGCCGGGACGTGACCATCCTTGCGACCGGGATC
>CAZHIT010000319.1:0-2029 GCA_964533125.1 uncultured Candidatus Sumerlaeota bacterium | reverse complement strand
GACCCGACTTTCACCCGGGTGCCCGCCCCGCCCGCTTCCACTACCGGCACGTGTTTCTCATAGCCGCCGTCCTGGGTTCTTTCTACCTGCAGGTCCATCGGCTGGCCACAGCAAACCAATTCGCCGACGCCGCCGTGCAGGACTTCCACGATATTGCCGCAAATCGCGCACTTGTACACTTCAAATCTTTTCGCCATGGGTTAACCTCCTCCGTGTTTTTTTTAGGGCTTTAGCCGAGGCTGATCGCCCCGACCGGGCAGTTGTCCGCCGCATCCCGGGCGGCCTTTTCTTCCGCTTCCGGTACCGGGTCGGCGATCACCGATGACTTGCCATTGTCGGCCAACTTGAAGACGGCCGGACAGAGACTCTCGCAGCCACCACAGCCAATGCACTCGTTGGTATCCACTTTCGCCCGCATCGCCACTCTCCCCCTCCTTTTATTTTCTCGGTCGGCTTCCAGCGCCGACGGTCAAAATGGTTTACTTGCCTTCCGCCAGCAGTTTCTCCCCAAAGCTCCGGCCAAAAGCGACGCCCTCGGCGATCTCGCTTTCCGTCGGCATATATTTGTGCTTGATCCCGCTCTGCAGGATTTTAAACCCGCTCTGTTGCAGGTTCCCCTCCAGCAGTTTCACGCTCTCACCGCTCCAGCCGTAGCTCCCAAAGGCCGCGCCGACCTTGTTCTGGAACTTCAGGCCTTTAATGTCCTCGATCAGGGGCGCCAGCGTGGCCAAAATCACATTGTTGATGGTCGAAGAACCCAGCAAGAGGCCTTTGGAGAGGAATATCTCGGTCAGGATATCGTTCTTGTCGGCAATGGCGGTATTATGCAGAGTGTAGGGAACCCCGGCTTCGCCCAGACCCCGGGCAATTGCCCCGGCCATCTTCTCGGTTGCGCCCCACATGGTCGAATATGCGATTACCGCCCGGTCGGCCGCTTTGCCGGAGGCCCACTCCAGGTATTTATGAACGATCTGCAGCGGGTCTTTGCGCCAGATAATCCCGTGACTGGGGGCAATAATCTCTACCGGCAGGTTTAAGCTCACGAACTCCTCGATTTTCCGGGTCACCAGCCGGCTAAAGGGGGTCAGGATATTGGCGTAATACTTCACCGCCTCCTGATACACCTCGGTCATATCCACCTCGTCGTTGAACAGCCCGGAGGAAGCGTAGTGCTGGCCGAAAGCATCGTTAGGCATCAGGACGTTTTTCCCGGTCAGGTAGGTGAACATGCTGTCCGGCCAGTGGAGCATCGCCGCCTCGATGAACAGCAGCTCGTTCTGGCCGATATTGATGCGCTCACCGGTGCCGACCACCTGGAACTTCCAGTCCTTCTGGTAGTACTTCCGGATGCTTTCCTCGCCCTTTTTGGAGACGACCACCGTCGCCTGCGGGGCTAGTTCCATAATCTGCGGCAAAGCGCTGGAATGGTCCGGCTCCGCGTGGTTGGCGATAACATAGTCGATCGCGCCAAAATCGGTAATCTCCCGGACATTCTCGATCAACCGGTCGGCAAAGGGGGCCCACACGGTATCCACCAGCACTTTTTTCTCGTCCATAATCAGGTAAGAGTTGTAGGTCGATCCCCGGTGGACCGAAATCTCGTGCCCGTGGAAATGCCGGAGATTCCAATCGTTTACCCCTACCCAGTATACTCCGTCGGTTACCCTAACCATCTTCCATCCTCCTCGTGTCTAGGGGAATGCGGCCGGAGCTCTGCTCCGGCCGCCGTAGCCGCAGGCGGCCGCTATTCCTCGACTTCGACAAACTCCTCGGCCGGGACTCCGCACACCGGGCAGGTCTCCGGCGGGGTGTCCCCCTCATGGATATAATTGCAGACGGTGCAGCGCCACTTTTTCATCTTTATCCTCCTTCGTAGTCGATTATCAGAGCGATTACTTAGAAGTTCTCGCAGTAAGGCTCATAGTGAGCCTGCGGGTGCTGGCAGGCGGGGCAGAGTTCCGGCGCTTCCTTGCCGGTGTGGATATAGCCGCAGTTCCGGCAGTGCCACTTGATCTCTTCATCCCGTTTG
>CAZHIT010000318.1:0-2055 GCA_964533125.1 uncultured Candidatus Sumerlaeota bacterium | reverse complement strand
CATCGCTGTCAGTCACATAGATCCGCCCGGTGCTGTCCATCGCGATGCCAGTCGGGTAACCAAAATCGGAAGCGATCGTGATGACATGCGCCTCCCCGGCCGGGGGGAGGTCGCGCTTGAGCTTCAGGGTGTAGGTTTTGGGTATCTTGCCCGCTTCGGTCGCAGTAACCACGATGGTCTTCTCCACCCCGTGGCTAAGCTCAATGGGGGCTGAGGCAGTCCCACTCTCCACCTCGGTGCCGTCCACGGTGATGGTCCCGGCACCGGTGGGCGTGAGGGTGACGCTCGCATACCCGGCGCCCAGGGTGAGATCAGGGTAGTCGTAGGTGTCCCCGGCGAAGGTGTAGCCGTCTGGCGTCCAGTTAAAGGTAAGATCCGTGAGGTCGCTCGTTGTCTGCTGCTGCCACTGCGCGTACAGGGTCACCGCTACCGGGCCCATGACGAAGGTCGCATCGGGGGCATAGGCGGTGCCGTTGCCGTCCGCCTCGGTATTCCATCCGGTAAACTCATACCCGGTCCGGGTCAGGCCGCCGGTATTGCCAGATACGGTAACAGTAGCTCCTTCGGGGTACCCCGTGCCGTCCGTCGGCACGCTCCCGCCGGTCGCGCTATTACCGGCGTAGGTCACGGTATAGGTGGGTACTGACGCTATTGCCGAACCGGGCTTGACGGTAAATCCCATCAGGCTCATGCTGTCGCAGAAACCAACGGAATCAAAAAAGTAGACCCGGAAGGTATCGATCCGCACATTCGGTTGAAATAAAGCTACATTGAACGACTCTGTAGTAAACCATTCATCAAAAAGTAACCCCCAGCCATTTATCGAATAAACCTCGTTTCCGTTAGCATAACCGTTGATCTGGTAGTCGATATCGCTTATATTATATCTTTCAACCAAGACTACCTCATCCAGGATGAAAGACCCCAAGCCGCCGCTGGCCTTCACCTCCAAATACTGGTAATCGGGCCCCATGCCTCCCACGATATGCTCGTCGATCGAGGCCCCCCAAATCGAATCCAGGACTAAGGGCTGACGACTGGCCGTAATGGTAATGCTGCCGTCTGCGCTGACCGCGCTGGTGGCGCTGATGGTGGTATAATTGCCAAAGCTCTGACCACCGCTGGGCAGGCCTGCCGCCCCGACCATAGCAGGTCCGCCGAGACATAAGACCAGGAGGAGGGCAAAAAACAGAATGAGTTTACTGCTCGGGCGCGAAGACATGGATATTCACCTCTCCCTGCATATTGGGTTGCGTTGGCTGTCGTGGCGCGTGGGCGATAGTGGATGGTTGGCTGATATGATGCGTGGCAACCTGGCTCCGGCTGGCTGCGGCTCGCAGAAATAGTAACAGATCCGACAATTGTTTCCCGACTGCAATGGAAAAATCCTGCATGGATTCCGAATATTGCGAATAATGTCACAATTTCGAAGGTGGGAGGAGGGCGGACGGACGAAGGCACATATAATGAAGCGGGAAGCACGAAAGAACCGGATGCAGGAGGTAAACTGTCCTCCCCTGCCCCGCTGCCTACTCAGAGCCCAGCCCAAACCTTAGCGGCAACCCGCTGTCTTCAGCCTGTCAGTCCCGACGCCTGGCAACCGAGGGTGAACACCGACTGCGGCAAAGGCCAACTAGCCAAAGGAGCCGGGGCCAGACCGGTTCTCCCCCGGGGGGAAGGGCAATTCGTGAATCGGCCAAACAACCATAAGGAGCGGGAATGAGCCAGGCGACCCGGGCCGGCCAGAGACCGGCCCCTACGGAACGAAAGAACGAGGCCGCGCGAAGCCGTGACCACTGTCCGGCCGAAGCCCAGGCTATTTCCGAAAGCGAATGCACCAAAAAGAGCGGGAGCGATCCGCGCCGGGCACCAAAAATAATCTGCGAACGGAGCAAGGAGTATTGCCGAAGCACCGTACCCCTGTCCCCACCACCACGTACCCCGATACCCGAAATCCCGTCATCCCCCGCCCCCCAAACGTGCCAAGGCCACCGTCACCGGTGGCCCTGTCTGTACCCTATTAATCTTGTGGTCCCGCGCCGGTCCTACTTCGCC
>CAZHIT010000317.1:0-2082 GCA_964533125.1 uncultured Candidatus Sumerlaeota bacterium | reverse complement strand
ATGAGGGCAAGCATGTTTCCTGGTTCCCGTCCTACGGGGCGGAAATGCGCGGCGGCACCGCCAACTGCGCGGTCGTGGTCTCGGACGAGCCCATCGGTTCCCCGGTTATCGGCCGGCCCGATGTCGTGGTCGTTATGAACAACCCGTCCCTGCTGAAGTTCGAGTCCGCGGTTAAACCCGGCGGCTATCTGTTCATCAACAGCACCCTGGTCGACCGGAAGCCGACCCGGGACGATATCAAGATCGTGTATGTACCGGCGAACGAAATCGCGGCCAAAGCCGGCAACTCTAAGGTGGCCAACATGGTCATGCTGGGTGCGGTGCTCGAGAAGACCCACACCGTGGCCCCGGAATCGGTGAAGAACGCGCTGAAAGAGCATCTGCCGGCCCGGAACCAGAAGTACCTGCCGGTGAACTACACCTGCCTCGATGAGGGCGCCAAGGTCGCCCAGGAACAGTAAACCCGGATTGGGACGGAAAAGGCTTCTCCTTTGCGGGAAGCCTTTTCTTTATCCGCGGGTGTATACTATCCCTCCGGGCGTTAGCTATGGCATCTCCAGTGCGAATGATAAGGCAACAAAGCGGAAAGGGTGTTAACCATGCTGATTAGACTGCCAGGCCGGGAGCCGAAAATCGACCCGGATACTTTCGTGGCCGCGAGCGCGACCATCGCCGGCGAGGTCATAGTCGGGCCTGGTTCGAGCGTATGGTACGGAGCGGTCCTGCGGGGCGATTTCCAAAAAATCGTCATCGGTGCGGGCAGCAACATCCAGGATACCTGCGTGCTCCACATGGGGGGCAAGCCGCTCTTGATCGGTGACCAGGTATCGGTAGGGCACGGAGCGGTGCTGCACGGCTGCCAGATCGGTAACGGGACCATCATCGGTATGGGGGCGATTGTGCTGGACGGGGCGGTAATCGGCGAGGGATGCCTCATCGGCGCCGGCGCGCTCGTCCCGCCGGGTAAGGTCATTCCTCCCTACTCCCAAGCGATCGGGTCCCCAGCCCAGGTAACCAAGACCTTTACGCCGGAGGAAGCCGAACGCCTGAAGGGGAACGCGACGGCGTACGAGAAACTCTGGCGGGAGATGTACAAGACGGCGACGGAATAATCCGGCGATCAGAGGAACCCAGGTTTGGAAGACCCACGGCGGGTCTTCTTTTTTTCTGCTTTTGCTCTCGGTCAAACTAATGACCAGCGCCGCTCCTTGTAGAGAAAGCAAGTAATGTCTATACAAATAGGCGCCATATTCATGGCGGTCGCGGCTGCGGGCCAGTGATGCGCTTTTGCGGGTCATCCCACAGCAAAAGGAAGATAGCCATAGGTAAGCCGGTTTTAGGATCCCTGGGTGCCTGAAGAAGCCAGGGCAAATAGAGAGAAGCAATACTGTCTTTGGAATAATCGGCGGTGCGCTGCGCGGTTTCTTCAGGGTTTGCTTCCGCTCATGCCATTTATGGGTAACGGTCTTAATTATACCGTGTTGTATAAGTTCACCATCTTCAACAATACAGTCTGTCACAGGAAAACGCTTGCGGCAAGATAATCAGCCAGGCCAGCGCCGGTACCGGCTCGGGCTTTGCAGGCGGCCGGCACTGCGATCGCCTCAACCATCGGCGCCGGCACCGTGGTTGGTATCGCCTCGGTCATCACCTCCGGCGGTCCGGATGCGGTGTGCGGATTCGTTTGGGTGTGGTGCGGGCCTGCTACCGGAACGGGGCAGGCATGGAAGACCATGCGGCGGCAATCAGCGGCCTCCCGGTGCAGTCGGCTGCCACTTCGGGGTTCTTCCCTGCCAGTTCTGGCGGCAGGAAAGAAGCCCAGGCTGGTCTTGTCTTGCAGAAACCTAAATCGGAACCGATTACCCAAGAGTGGATCAGGACCGTCCGGATTAAACGCAGGCCTGTTTTTGGTGGTTCAGCCGGTTTTCCCGGAGGCTGAGGGAGTAGGTAATCGTAATAAACGGATCGTTTGCAGATAACGGTTAGGGAGTAGGTATAAGGGAAGATAAAAATAAATAAAGCTATAAGACAAGCAATATATATATATTGACAGATTAACACGGTAATGTTAATATATGAATA
>CAZHIT010000316.1:0-2084 GCA_964533125.1 uncultured Candidatus Sumerlaeota bacterium | reverse complement strand
GGAACAGACGGCGGCCGGAACCCAGACCGCTTTTTACGGGGTGGCCCCCGGCAGCTACGCCTATACGGTCAGCAAAGTGGGCTACACCGCCGCCACGGGCACCGTCGAACTGTCCCAGGACAACAGTACGGTGACGATTAATGCTACTCTGACGGAGATCAGCAAACCGGTCACATTCACCGTGGATCGCAGCGCCGATTGGAACCACCGGATCGCCGACGCCGCGGTGGTGGTCGACAGCCAATCCGATACCACCGATTACACCGGCAGCGTCACCGTGCCCCTGCTGAAAGGGAATTATCCATTCACCGTGCAGGCCGAAGGGTACGTAAGCGCGAGCGGCAATGTGACCGTGCAAGACAGCGCTATGACCGTGGCGGTGCACCTGGAGAAGGCGGAGTACACGGTCAGCCTCCAGGTCACCGATGGGGTGAATCCCATCGCCAATGCCGCGGTCGTCTGGGACGAGAATACTAACGGCGTTACCGATGCCGGGGGTTGGTATACCTTTGGCTGCTACGGCGGGCCGGAAGATTTCACCGTCAGCGCGGAAGGGTACGAGACCTATGCGGGGTACTTAACCGTGGCCGGCGCCGCCGCCGCAGTGACCGCCCCGACGGTGACCCTGCGCGCCATTCCCTACCCGGTGCGCCTCCAGGTGGAGGTTGCCCCGAACGGGGTGAGCCAGCCGGTAGGGAGCGCCGAACTGCGGCTGAATAACCAGGTTTACCCGGTCACCGATGGGGTGGCGGACCTGGTCCTCACCTACGGCACCTACAGCTACGAGATTTCGGCCCCGCATTGCCACCTCTATTTGGATACCCTGGTCGTCCGTGATCAGGCCATTACCCGGACGGTCAATTTGAGTTTGCAGCCGGAACAAGTAACGCTGACGGTGAGCGACGGGGAGACCCCCATCCCCGGGGCCTGGATCAATATCAGCGGTTACGGGGTCAGCCGGTCGCTGGAGACGGATGCCGCCGGCCATTGCGTGACTACCCTGCCGCTGGGCGACTACAGTTACAACGCCGGGACGGACGGGTATCAGGTGGCCAGTGGAACCTTCACGGTCACGGGCACCACGGAGGCCAGCATCGTGCTTTCCTACTATGAATACGAAGTACTGTTCACAGTCAGCGGTGACAAGTTTGCGACGAACGGCAGCACTTCCCGGGTGGTGCGTCTGCCCGGAGCGTCGGTAACGTTTGGCACTGTCACCCGCTTGACCGACGGGTACGGGATGACGACCTTCGCCCTGACTAACGGTGAGCACGCCTATACCGTCACCGCCGCCGGGTATCCAACCCTATCCGGCACTCTGACCGTAGCCAGCACCAACACCGGAGTCAGTGAAACCCTGAACCAGGTCCGTTACCCGATCGATTTCACGGTTACCGAAGGCGGAGCCCAACCGGCCGGCCATCCCAGTCTGACCATCGGTGAACCGGTGATTGACCCCGACGACAATGTGGTGTTCACCAACCGGGGTATCGCCACCGTCCTCCTACCGGATGGTACCTATGACTTTACGGCGGAGTACGCCGGCTGCCATCCTCGGAGCGGTCAGGTCACCGTCGCTGGCGGCGCGGTTACGGTGGCGGTGGACTTGGTACCCATCACCTATGGACTGACCTTTGCGGTAAGCGACGGGACTGCTCCGCTAGCGGGGGCCGCCGTCACGGTCCGGCAGGGGAGCAACCCCGTCCGGGAGCAAACCGGGCTGACCGACCAGCAGGGCCGCCTTGAGTTTGCGGTCCGCCCCGGCATCGTCGACTATACGGTAACCAAAGACCCCGGCGTCGGCTATACGACGGCGAGCGGGGAGTATACGATGGTTGAGAGCGACGGCACCCAGGCGGTCCAGTTGACGCGCCTGGTGCAGGGATATAACATCACGGTTAATGCTTACTCCGAACCTTTTTTGGTTGCTGGGGCCCAGATCGCCGTGGGTGACCAGACCCTGACCACCGATGCCGCCGGCCAGGCCACCTTGATCCTGCCGTACGGCACCTACACCCTGACGGTGACCAAAGAAGGGTACCACACTCTGACCGTGACCGACCTGGTCTGTGGCATTCCAGGCA
>CAZHIT010000315.1:0-2111 GCA_964533125.1 uncultured Candidatus Sumerlaeota bacterium | reverse complement strand
TGAAGTTTTCACCGAAGCCCCAGGAGGCCTGGCGCACCGGGTGGTCGGTGATGGCTGCCGCGTGGGCGCCCATCCCGGAACCCATCCCGGATTCGTTCGAGTACACACCCCGGGCGATACCCCAGCGGGTAGCGAGCGCTACAGTCGAACCGGCAAAGCCGCCGACCGGAGCCATGGGGCTAAACGCGTATTTGAACACGGAGCCGAAAACCGTCGGAATCAAAGCGTAGTTCTTGAAGACCAGCAGGATACCGGCGACAATGTAGAACATCGCCATGAAGGGAACCACTTTGTCAGCCACGGCGGCAATCCGGCGCACACCGCCGATAACCGTTACGGCCAGAGACACGAAGACCAGGACGATGCCGACCATCATCGGGAGGCCAAAGGCCTGCTGGAAGGAAGCGGCCACGGCGTTCGTCTGCACCAGGAGACCCCAGGGCGAGGTCAGAACCCCGATCCAGGCCAGAACCGTCGCCAGCGGGCCCCAGCCCACAGCGTTCTTCATAACATAGTTACGGCCGCAGACATACTCGTCGATCGATTCAAAGTACACCCGGTAGCGCTGACCGAGGATGATCTCAGCCGCCTTGGTCGCCATACCCACCATTGCGGTCATCCACATCCAGAACAGGGCGCCCGGACCGCCGGAGGTGATAGCCACGGCGACACCGGAGATATTCCCGGTACCGATGGTCGAGGCAATGGCTGTGGCCGCTGCGGCGAAACCGGAAACGGTCCCCTCGCCGGTTTGGCTCTTGTCAAACATCTTGCCAAAGGTATTCTTAATGTGGAAGGCAACCTTTAGCTGATAAACCCCTTTGGTCGCGATGGTGAGATACAACCCGGTGCCGAGAACCATGATGAACAGCGGCGGACCCCAGAAGAAGTTACTGATCGCGGTTATGGTGTTCACAATAAAGTCCAAGTCTTTTCCCCCTTATCAAATAATATGATGCCAAACAGAAAGCAGATTCGTTCGGAAATATCACCTCCCGGTCAGATTTTTTCGTCCCAGCCTCTTGGCTGTTGGAAAACCCAGCAAAGATTATTGACAATTTTCTGAATTGTATCTGTATTGTTTAAATAATATCAAATTCGCCGATTTTAGTCAAGATATTTGGCTTTATTGGCAATTATCTGAATTATGAAAGCTACTATTGCATTTTAACACAATTGCTCGCAATGTTACCAATCGATGCTGTTAGATAGAAACGGCGGCTCGCCGGCCATGATCGCGAAGCGCCCCAATCTGACTTCTCCCGAAGCACATCCGATTCATCATTATTCGGCAATCATACCGCCGGGTAGTCTCTGAATCGGCGCAAATCAACTTGATCAGTAACGCTGACGCGTCGCATGAAAAGGGCTGACCCGCATTGGTCAGCCCCTGGATGGACCCTTTCGCTTACAGCTTAGCTTCGGGTCTGGAACCGCAGTTTTTTCTGTCCGCTGCTTAACCGCCGGCCAGGCGGCGACCGGCAAAATCCTGGACCCGCCGCACTCCCATGAGGAAAGGGGCTGACCGCGTCGGTCAGCCCCCCTGCATGAACCTTTTGATTATGACTCAGCTTAGGGTTTGGAAGCGTAGGATACCGGCGCGGGATTCTTCCCGGCTTCCAGTTCCGGCAAGTACCGGTCGTAGAAGTCGTAGTGCAGCCGCAGGATTTCCTTCCGGCAGACCCAGAGGATGACGATGGTGGCGACCACACCGATGATCGTCGTGGTATCGGTTACCATCCACAGCATCCCGGTATCAGCGTTCGAGAGGAAAATCGGACCCAGGAAGTAGGCCATGAACACATAGGTAGCAATCTTGTTGGCCTTGGTGTCACCAAAGACATAGTTGACGGACTTCTCGTTGCTGTAGTAGGACGAGAGGAGCGTCGTCCAGGCGAACAGCAGACCGGCCAGAGCGACGACCCAGCCGCCGATGCTGCCGAAGGAATCCTGGAACGCGGCAGTGGTCAGAGCCGCCCCAGTAACGCCGGGGTGGTTGATGTGCGCGTTGGTGAACAGGATCGAGAAACCGGTGATGGTGCACACGATGATGGTATCGATGAAGTTTTCACCGAAGCCCCAGGAGGCCTGGCGCACCGGGTGGTCGGTGA
>CAZHIT010000314.1:0-2118 GCA_964533125.1 uncultured Candidatus Sumerlaeota bacterium | reverse complement strand
CGCGACACCGCTGGGTCGCCGCCTGGTCCGCCACATCGGGAACCGGGTGGACCTGATCACGGTGCGCGACCCGGAATCGGCGGTCCTGCTCCGCGCTCTCCCGGTTACCCGGCCACCGGTGGCGGTGACAGCGGACCCGGCTTTGGCGCTGTCTCTTCCGGCCAGAGCGGCGAACCGTCAGGTCTTGGTTGATTTGGGTATCCCGGATGACGCCCGACCGCTAGTAGGCATTGCCGTCCGGCCCTGGCCGGGGGGAGAGGCGATGGAGCCGGCGCTCGCGGCTTTGGTGGATAGCCTGACGGCGGAGCTTGGCGCCCGGGTGGTGTTCATCCCGATGCAGGCGCCCGGGGACGAGGAGGTGTCGGAGCGTATCGCCCAACTGACGGCGGAACGAGGCGCGGTCCACATCGTCCGGGGGCAGATGGAACCGCTGACGGTCGCCCGGATTATCGGGGGCATGGACTTGGTCATTGGGATGCGCCTGCACGCGGTGATCCTGGCGGCGGCGCAGGGGGTGCCCGTTGCGGCCATTGCCTACGACCCGAAGGTGGCCAATTTTGCCCGTCGAGTCGGGTTGGCGGATTATCTCTGCGATCTGGAACAGGTACGCTCCGGTGCGCTCACCGGCATCGTCCGCTCGCTCTGGGCGAACCGGGGCCAGGTGCGGGCGGAGCTTGGCCGTAAGGCCGGGGAACTGTGCCGGCTAGCGGAGAAGAACGGCCAGCTGGCGCGGGAGTTGCTGGAGCGTTAACCTTAGGGTCAGGCGCTTCAGTATATAATGATGTAAAGAGGGAACCCGGGCGGCGTGCCCGGGTTCTATGTACGCCCAGAGGAGCGGGGGATGGTAACCACAAGTCCCCGGCTGGAGCCGAGAGCCGGATTAACTGCCATCGCTTCCCATCTGGGTTATGGTCATACCGGTGGCCAAGGGGCGTACATATAGAGACGTAGGCGGGCCGGTTCCGGGTGAGCTGGCCTGGATTCTGCCTGGACGCAGGCTGCTGCCGGGGTAAAAGGTGGCATCGGAGGAAAGTATTGACTACCTCGGCTGCCCGGAGTATACTAAAACAGGAACCGACCGAACGGTCGGTTTTGGGTCTAGCCGCTTTACCCAGGAAAGGGGAATGGGGATGAAAAAGTTTTGCGTCTTGTTGCTCGCGCTTTGTTTATGGTTGCCGGCGCCAATATTGGCTTCGGAGACAGCGGAGCCGGCCGCGGTGCCCCGGGTCTCGTTTGGGGCAATCCCGGAGTTAATCCTGGCGGGGAGCCCGGTGGTGAAAATCAACCGGCACACCGTGGCCGTGATGGAGTATAACCTGGAACTGCTGGACCAAGGTGAAATCAGGCTGGGGCGGGGCATTTCGGCGGTGGACGATCAGATCCAGGCGATGCAAGCGACCCTGGCCACCCTGCCCGCCGGTGATGCCGACCCGGGCGTCAATGCGGCGCTCACAGGAGTGCGGGCGCTGTATCAGATGAACATTATGAGCCTGGGGATGACCTACGAAAGCTCCATGGGGCAGATACTGACCACGGAGGACGGTAAGACCGACCTCGCGCGGACCATCGAACAGGTGATTTGCCAGACGGACCTGGTAAACCAGCAAATGGTGACCCTGGCCGAGAACCTGTATTTCGCTTACCACGCCGCCGGGCAGCAGCAGGCCGAACTGACCGCGCAGCTGGCTCTGCTGCAGCGGCAGCTAACCATTCTCCGGCTGCAGGTAAAACTCGGGATGGCGGCGCCCAGCGCGGCCGATGGGCTCTCTGCGACCCTGGCCGGCCTGGAGAATGGCCTCTCGACGCTCGCGACCGCCCGCACCAACATCGTCGGCAACCTAAACCTCCTGCTGGGACGGGAGGCGGACCTGCCGCTGATGATCGAGGCGCCGCCGCTTCTCCCCGCCTCGCCGCTCGATCCCCTGAACCGGGAGGCTGATCTCGCGACAGCGACGGAAGCCAGTTATGCCATCCGGTTACAAGAGTACACCTACCAGGCCAAAAAAGTGGCCTTGGGGCGGATTGATATCGAAACGGACGAAAAAATCGCGGTGGGTGACCCGGAGATTGAGGAATACAGCGATGAGCCCTGGTACGAAGCGTACCGGAAGGCCGAGC
>CAZHIT010000313.1:482-2144 GCA_964533125.1 uncultured Candidatus Sumerlaeota bacterium | reverse complement strand
GTTCGCCGATATAAACATCACCGTCCGCATAGCGATAAGTACCCAGGCCTTCCCGCTCGCCGCGCCGGAAGTCGCCTTCGTAATAATCGCCGTCAGCCCAGGTCAGCGTCCCTTCGAAGTGGAACAGCCCGTCGATAAAGTACCCGTCGTATTCGGCCGCTTCGTTATCGTCCCCGGCGTAAAAGCTCATTTTCCCGAACCCATTCGGCTCCGAATCCAGGATTTCCCCCATATACCGGTAATCATCACCGAAGATATGCCCGCAGCCGTTAAAATACCACGAGTGGAACACTCCGGTCGTTACGTACTTCCCCTGACCGGTAGGCCGGATCGGGGCCCGCCAAAAGAAAGCCTCCAGCTCCGACTGCGCCACTGCCCAGCCGATTTTTTCGCCCTCCGGCGCTTTGGCACAGGTAATCCCGACAATCTCGCCGTACTGGTTAATCAGCGCTCCGCCCGAACTCCCTGGCGAAATCGCCGCCGTGCTCTGGATATACTCGACCCCATCCTCCGTCCGGATGCCGGCCACTACCCCCTCCGAAACGGAGTTGATTAAGCCAAGCGGACTCCCGATGGCCACAACCTTGCTCCCCAGAGCCGGTTCGCCGTCCGCTATCGGCAGTCCGCTGATGCCCGCGGGGATTACTTCCCCGACGGTATACGGGTTGTTCGTGCTCAGGAGGGCTAAGTCCAGGTCTTCCTCGTAATACTTCACCAGCAGGTCCGCGTAGACCGTCCCATCCGCCATTTTCAGATTATACCGGCAGCCGGCGTCGATGACATGGTAATTCGTCAGCAGGTCGCCCTGGGCGTTGATGAATACGCCGGACCCTTCGCCGACCAAATCGCCCCGAAAATCGTAGACCTCCAGCAGGCCGGTGTTCACGGCCAGCGCCGCCAGTTCCTCCGTGCTCTTCTCCACCTTCACGCTGTGGGCCGGCGTCAGCGGGAAGGTCGGGTACGGGTATTGGTCAATGCTGATGCGGTTGCGCGCCTGGTCCCACTGCACCATTTTATCCAGCAGCTCGGCCGCTTTGCGCAGCGGCACATAGGTTGTGCCGTTATACAGGAAGCTCTCGGTCTCCACCTTATTGCCGTTTACGTACAGTCCGCCGGGTTGGTTTGCACCGTAATCACCTTGGTTGCCGGGCTGTAGGCAGCGATGGCTGGCAGATTGCCGATAATCATCAGTACGGTCAGGATTAGTGCTGCGGCCTTCTTGTACAATTTCCCGCTCCTCCCGTCAGCTTAATCTGGCTCGCTGTATTTCATATGTCGCTTTCGCCGGGATATGAGGCATTTTGCGCAGGCGGACCCGGTGCCGCCCGGCGCCGCTATTACCTGATTTCGTCCAAATATTCCAGATACCTCCTTTATGGGCAGGTTTTGGTGATTATTCTCCATTCGAAAATGGCAAGCAAAGCTGGAGTTAGCATTTTTGTCCGCAAACCATCCTCCGCCCCTCCCGCCGGGCTTAACAAAAACGGCGCGAATACGCGCCGCAACTTCTTTCTCACCGAATGCTTCTATTGTTCTTATCACTCTCCCGCTTTGCGCTTCCGGTATTTTTGATTTCTGCTGTTCGGCTTATCCGGAAACGCAACGTATAACCCGGATGGTTTATTAATTAACGGTCGAACATCTTATATCATGCTCACCAGC
>CAZHIT010000313.1:0-472 GCA_964533125.1 uncultured Candidatus Sumerlaeota bacterium | reverse complement strand
TTTTTCCTGGGCTTCGCTTTTTCCGCCAAAAGCATCAGCTTTTATCCTTCATCATATATTCCGCGTCCGCTTCCTCCCCCAACGCCCCGCCCCCGATCCCCGGTCCCCGCCGCCAGCTCCTGCCCCCCGGCCACCGGGAACCGCACCGTAAACGTCGTGCCGTCCTTACCCGTCTCCGGCCCAATCGTCGCGTGGTGGCGGCGGGCAATGCTGTAGCACGTCGCCAACCCGAGCCCGGTGCCGCCTTCTTTGGTGGTGACAAACGGGGTACCCAGGTGCTCCATTACCTCCGCGGTATGCCCGGCCCGGTATCGCTCACGGTTAGGTTGACCCAGTTTCCGTCCACGACAGTGCTGATCCCCACCCTGCCGGTGGGCGCGGCCTCAATCGCATTGCGCACTAAATTGACCACCAACTGACGGATCTCCTGTTCATCCAGAATAACCGGCGGAATGGCGCCGCACTCCAAGGC
>CAZHIT010000312.1:0-2198 GCA_964533125.1 uncultured Candidatus Sumerlaeota bacterium | reverse complement strand
CTCTGCGGCGGGAATAGCAGGGAAGATCGGGGAGGGAGATGCGGGTGGAAGAGCAGGACCGGAGCTACCTGGCCAAGGAAATGCAGGCACTGGTGGACCGCCTGAATGAATACGGGTACCATTATTACGTCCTGGATGAGCCGCTGGTGAGCGACCGGGAGTACGATGAACTCTACGATGAACTGGTCCGGGCGGAGGCGGCGGCCGGGGTAGTGCTGCCGGATTCCCCCACCCGCCGGGTCGGGGGAGCGCCGCTTGCGGCCTTTAGCCCTCACCGGCACCTGGCGAAACTGTGGAGCCTGGATAAAGCCCAGGATACGGCGGCGCTGCTGACCTGGGAGGCGCGGGTGAGGCGGCTGGTGGCGGACGATAACCGGGAGCACCCGGAAGCGCCCCTGCCGGAGCCGGTGTATACTCTCGAGTATAAGTACGACGGTCTGACCATCAACCTGACCTACGACGGCGGGGAACTGGTGCAAGCGGCGACCCGGGGGAACGGGGAAGTCGGCGAAGCGATATTGCCCCAGGTGCGGACTATCCGGTCAATCCCCCTGCGGATCGGCTATGCCGGCCGGATCGAGGTCCAGGGAGAGGGTTTGCTGCGCCTGTCGGTGCTGGAGGAGTACAACCAGCGGGCGGCGGAGCCCCTGAAGAACGCCCGCAACGGTGCGGCCGGGGCTCTGCGGAACTTAGACCCGAAGGTCACAGCCGAGCGGCGCCTGGACGCGGTCTTTTGCGGCATCGGTTTCAGTGATGAGACCCTCTTTGCCAGCCAGGAGGACATCGCCGCCTTCCTGCGCCGCCACCACTTCCCGGTGGGCGAGTATCTGAAGGTGTTTCCCCGGATGGAGGACCTGATCGGAGAAATCAGCCGGGTGGCAGAGGCAATCGGCCAGGCGGACTACCTGATCGACGGCTTGGTGGTAAAGGTCAATGACCTGCGCACCCGGTCGGCGCTCGGGTACACCGATAAGTTCCCCCGCTGGGCGGTAGCGTTTAAGTTCGAGGCCCGGGAAGTGACCACGGAGCTCCTCGACGTGGTCTGGGAGGTGGGGCGGACGGGCAAACTGACCCCGAGCGCCCGCCTGGAGCCGGTGGATATCGGCGGGGTGACCGTGCGGCGGGCGACCTTAAACAACTGGGGGGATATCCAGCGCAAGCAAATCGCCATCGGCTGCCGGGTGTGGCTGCGCCGCTCGAACGACGTGATCCCGGAAATCCTGGGGACGGCCGGCGGCGACTGCCAGGGACGGGCGGTGACTAAGCCGGACCGGTGCCCGGCCTGCCAGAGTGAGCTGGTGGAGAACGGAGCCCATCTGTTTTGTCCGAACTCCCTGTCCTGTAAGCCTCAACTGGTCTCCCGCCTGGCGCATTTTGCCAGCCGGGACGCCATGGACATCGAGAGTTTCAGCGATAAGACGGCCGCCCAGCTGTACGAAGCCCTGGAGCTGAAGGATATCGCCGACTTATACCGATTGCAATACGATGATCTGGTGGCTTTGGACCGCTTTGGGGACAAAAAGGCCCGCAACCTTCTCACCGCCATCGACCGGAGTCGGGACTGCCGCCTCGCGTCATTTATCTACGCCTTGGGGATCCCCAACACCGGCAAGAAGACGGCGCGGGATCTGGCGGAGCGCTTTGGGAGCCTGGAGGCGTTGCGGGTCGCCGCTTATGCTGAACTGGTGGCGGTGCCCGATGTGGGGGAAACGACCGCTCAGAGTATTCTGGCCTTTTTCGCTTCCCCGCGCATCCGGGAGAGCGTCGACCGGCTACTCGCGAGCGGGGTCCGGCCCCGGCCGGAAACGAGCCATGTTCCGGCGGTGGCCAGTCCGTTCGCGGGGAGAACGGTGGTCCTGACCGGGGCCCTCGCGGGCTATACCCGAAGCGAGGCGGGAGCAATTATCGAGTCATTGGGCGGGAAGACCGCCGACAGCCCCAGCAAGAAGACCGACTTTGTAGTGGTTGGGGAGAACCCTGGCTCGAAGTACGAGAAGGCGGTGAAGCTGGGGATCAGGATCCTGACCGAGGCGGAGTTCCGGGAGTTGGTTGAAGCGAAGTAAGGTGAATGTTGCCGATGGTCAGCCTCGCCGGAAAAAAGCAGGGAAAGCGCAATACTTGGCTGGGATGCGGCGGCCGGGACAAATGGATGGTAGCAATGAGTGTTGGGCTTTTATCATTATCATTTGTAATTGTCA
>CAZHIT010000311.1:361-2247 GCA_964533125.1 uncultured Candidatus Sumerlaeota bacterium | reverse complement strand
GGTAGTTCTCCGTGCGAAAAGGAACAGCGGTCCTATTGTTGGCCGGTTTGCTGGCTGGTGGCTTGGCTGGCTGCGCCCCGGCGAAGCCGGCGGCGAAAACCGAAGTGGTCATTGCCCAAGGGGTGGATGCGACGACGCTGGATCCGCACATGCACGCGGAAACCCCGACCGCCAATGTAGCGGCGCAGATCTTCGATAATCTGATGATCCGGGACCAAAACACGGAGCTGAAGCCCCATCTGGCGGAGTCACTGACGAACATCGACGACCTGACCTGGGAAGTGAAGCTGAAGCGAAACATCAAGTTCCACAACGGGGAGGACTTCAACGCCGAGAGCGTTAAGTTCAGCATCGAGCGGATTATCGACCCGGCGAACAAGTCGCCCCAAATCGCCGACTTAAGCGCGGTGGAGCGGGTGGACATCATCGATCCGTACACCGTCCGGATCATCACCAAGGCGCCTTATCCCATCCTGCCGGCCCGGCTGAACCTGGCCATGGTGCCGCCTGGATATGTCCGGGAGAAGGGCAACCAATACTTCGGCGCCAATCCGGTGGGGACCGGACCGTACAAGTTTGTCAGTTGGGTCAAGGATGATTCGGTGGTCATGGAAGCGAACGCCGACTACTGGCGCGGCGCCCCGGCGATTGCCAAAGTGACCTTCCGGCCAATCCCGGAAAACGCCACCCGGATCGCCGAGCTGCAGACCGGGGCGGTGGACCTGATCGTCAATGTCCCGCCCCATATGGTAAGCTCAATTGAAAGCGGGGCCGGCACCAGGGTGGCCCGGACGCCCAGTTCCCGCATTATCTTTATCGTGCTAAACGCCGAAAAGCCGGGTCCGATGCAAAATCCCAAAGTCCGGCAGGCCCTCAACTACGCCGTCAATGTGCCGGAGATTATCGAAACCGTGCTGGGCGGATACGGGTACCCTTCGACCCAACCCCTGACACCCGCCATGTTCGGTTACCATAAGGACCTGCCCGGCTACCATTACGACCCGGCCAAAGCGAAAGCTTTGCTGGCGGAGGCGGGTTACCCCGATGGTCTGACCATCGACCTCGGCACTTCCTCCGGCCGCTATGTCATGGATAAGGAAGTCGCCGAAGCGATTGTCGGGCAGCTGGCGGCAGTCGGCATCACCGCCCGGCTGGAGGCGCAGGAGTGGGGCCTGTACGTGGGTAAAGTGCTGGAAAAGAAGCATCCGGGCGCCTTCCTCATCGGCTGGGGCAACTCGGTGTTCGACGCCGACGCCAACCTGTACTCCTGGTTCCGCAGCGGGCAGCGCTTCAACCATTACCATACGCCGGAGATCGATAAACTGCTGGATGATGCCCGCTCGACGATGGACACGGCCACCCGGGAAGCCCTGTACCGGACCGCGGTGGAAAAGATCGTGGCAGAAGCCGGACTGCTTTTCCTCTACCAGCAGGAGGATATCTACGGGATCAACCAAGCGCTCGACTGGACTCCCCGTCAGGATGAACTGATACGGGTCTACGACATGAAGTTTAGTGACTAACGGGCAGGAGAGGGCCAGGACAGCCCTCTCCTGTTTCATCCAGGCTGGCCGGGGCGGGTTAGAAGTACCGCTAAAGTGACAGCGGGTCAGGCTAGAAAACACGCCGTCAGACGGCAGAGGGGGCAGGGAAATGACAAAGTACATCATCAAACGATTGCAGCAGGCCGCCCTGGTTATCCTGGGGGTATCGATCATCGTCTTCTTCATCGTCCACCTGACCAGCGATCCGGCCGCGCTGATGCTGCCCATGGACGCAAGCCCCGAGGATATCGAGCAGTTCCGTGAGGTCATGGGCTTTAACGACCCCCTCTATGTCCAGTACCTGCGCTTCCTTAGGGGTGCCATCGCCGGCGACTTCGGCCT
>CAZHIT010000311.1:0-351 GCA_964533125.1 uncultured Candidatus Sumerlaeota bacterium | reverse complement strand
ACCGCCAGCCAGCCCTGCAACTGGTGCTGGAGCGGCTGCCGGCTACCTTTGAGCTGACCGCCGCCGCCATGCTGACCGCCCTGCTCATTGCCATTCCCGCCGGCGTTATCTCCGCCACCCGCCGCTACAGCACCGCCGACTATGTCGGCACCGTCGCCGGCCTGTGGGGGCAATCCATGCCGGTGTTCTGGTTGGGGATTATGCTCATCCTCATCTTCGCCGTCCGAGTGCCCATCTTCCCGGCCTCCGGCCGGGGCGGACTGCTCAACCTGGTCCTGCCGGCGATTACCCTCGGAACCTACTCCACCGCCACCATCATGCGCCTGCTGCGCTCGGGGATGGTGGAAGTCC
>CAZHIT010000310.1:0-2248 GCA_964533125.1 uncultured Candidatus Sumerlaeota bacterium | reverse complement strand
TGGTCGGGGCCACCGACTGGTATATCCGCTGGCCGTTTTTGCTGGAGGGGATGCTGATCGGGTTTATCGGCGCCCTCATCAGTTCGGTGTTCCTGTATTTCGGTTACCGCGCGGCGGTCAGCGCCTGGCAGCAGTCGCTGCCCTTTCTGCCGATTTTGGATTCGGCATACCTCATCCGCGGCACCTGTCTCTGGCTCCTGCTGGTGGGCACTCTGGTCGGCGTCGCCGGGAGCACCTTGTCGCTGCGGCGGTATCTCTTTGTGTAACCAGCCCGGGAACTGAAGACTGACATTGATAGAAAGCGTAGGAGGGGCAAGAGATGCAACGTCGAATCGTCCGGATCATTACCGTTTTGCTGGTCCTGGTGTTCACGGCTTACCCGGTGGTCCTGGCGGCTTCGGAGCTGGACCAGAAGCTGCAGGAACTGGATAAGATCGAGCAGCAAATCCAGGATAAGCGCAACCGGCTCCAGAGCTCGCAGAAGCAGGAAAAAGCGGCTCTGAGCGAGCTGAAGAAGCTGGAAGCGGACTTAGAGAAAGCCGAGAACGAACTGGCGGTGCTGAAGAGCAAGCTCTCGAGCACCGCAAGCAGCGTGCAGGCGGCGGCGAGTGAACTCAAAGCGGCCGAGGCCAATCTGGCCAAGCGCCAGGATTATTTAGGTCGGCGGGTCCGGGCGATTTACGAGAACGGGGTGGTCGGCCTCCTGGATGTGCTGCTGGCCGCCAACGATTTTTCCGATTTTGTCAACCGCTACAGCTTCCTCCAGGACATCGTCCGCCAGGATGTCCAGATCCTGGACCAGGTCCAGGCGGAGAAAGCCGCGATCGCGGCCAAGAAGCTGGAACTCGAGGTAAAGCAGGCGGAGCTGACCCGGATCACTAAACAGACCACGGCCAAGCGCAATACGGTCGAAAACCGGGCGAACGAACGGGAAAAGCTGATTACGACCCTGAATAAAGAGCAGGCGGCCTACGAGGCGGCCCTGGACGAACTGGAAAAATCCTCGCTGGAAATCGAGAAGACCATCCAGGCCCTGCAGTCCAAGGAAAACGGCGGCAGCAAGCCGGTGGCCGGAACCATGCTCTGGCCGGTCAGCGGCCGGATTACCTCGCCCTACGGCAACCGTTTCCACCCCGTCCTGAAGAAGTGGAAGCTGCATACCGGGGTCGACCTGGCCGCCGCCACCGGGACGCCCATCAAAGCCGTCGCGAGCGGGAAGGTGATCGTGAGCGCGACCTTAAGCGGTTACGGCAAGACGATTATCATCGACCACGGGGGCGGGATTTCGACTCTGTACGGCCACAACAGCGCCCTCCTGTTTTCGGTCGGAAAGACGGTAGCCAAGGGAGAGGTAATCGCCAAGGCCGGCAGTACCGGTCTCAGTACCGGCCCGCACTGCCATTTTGAGGTCCGCTCCAACGGCTCTCCCGTCGATCCGATGAAATGGCTGACCAAGCGGTAGTTTTCGTCTGATGCCAGGGGCTGCGCCCAAGCGCAGCCCCTTGGTGTTAAATACCGGCGGGATATTTCCTTGACAGCCGGCATAGTAATTGGATATATTGGTTACAGATAAAACGGGGCAGGTGGTTATAAGTGCGCAGCCGTAGTCGCCGGGCGGCAGGAGCCATCGTTTTGGTGCTCCTGTCTTGTTTATTTACCTCCGCGGTGTTGGCCTTCCGCTTCCGGTATATGTTCAAGGTTAGTCCGGCGGAGTTGGCTTCGATGAATGATTTTTTGCAGGTCTACTACTACGCGCGGGATATCTACGTGGAAAAGGTGCCGCCGGCGGAACTGCTGGAAGGGGCCATGTCCGGGGTGCTGGAGGCGCTGGGTGACCCGTATTCGGTGTACATGAACCCAGGCCAGTACCGGGAGTTAATTACCCGGACCGAAGGCAGCTTCGGCGGGATCGGGATCTATGTGAACATGGAAGACGGCGAAGTAGTGGTCGTGGCGACGATCGAGGGCAAGCCGGGGGAAAAGGCCGGGATTAAGCGGGGCGATACCATCGTCAGCGTGGACGGCGAGGCGATTGGCGGCTTGCCGCTGGATGACGTCCTGGACGTCTTGCGGGGCCCAATCGGGACCACGGTCAACCTCCAGATCCGCCGGGCCGGCGAGCCTAACCTGAAGGACTTCCGGATTACCCGGGCGTCGATCGAAATCGATACCGTAAGTTCCGAGATGCTCGGGGAGCAGCTCGGTTACATCCAGATCACCGAGTTCAACCAGAATACCGGGGAAGCCT
>CAZHIT010000309.1:0-2259 GCA_964533125.1 uncultured Candidatus Sumerlaeota bacterium | reverse complement strand
TCACCGTATACTCGCTCCCGAGGAAGGTGGCGATACTCTCCGGCGGGAAACAATCGTCCTGGGGACCGAGTAAGACCCGCAGTTCGGTGGCCGTCGGGTAGGCCGGGATCGTCTCGGCTGGGACACGGCAGCCGGCGATGGCTCTTGCTTCGGGTACCGAACGGCCGGGGATGCGATCCCCTGCCACGAGTGCCCGGCCCTGCAGACCGCCCAGGTGGGCGCGCAGGTAGGTCGAACGGCTGCCCATAACCGGCGGCACGGTAATCCCGCCGGCAATCGAGAGATACGCCCGGCAGCCGCTATTCCGGCCAATAAAGGACAGAGTGTCCCCTGCCGCCGCCTCGATGGCAGTCCAGGCAGGAATAGATTTATCGTTCAAACATGGCCCCAGGTCAGCGCCGGTGATGGCAAAAACCGTCGGGACGGTAAAGCGCAGCACCGGCCCGGTCAGTGTAATCTCCAGACCGGCCGCGCCGGGGTCATTGCCGACCAGGCGGTTCCCCAACCGGAAGGCGTAATCGTCCATCGCCCCGGCCACCGGGACCCCGTAGGCCAAGTATCCGTGCCGCCCCCGATCCTGAATCGTGGTCAGGAGCCCGGGGCTTATGATTTCGGCAACGGTTTCTTCTACTGCTGCTGTAGAAACCGGCGGAGCCGAAACCGCCTGGGCCGCAGACAGCGTCTGATATTCTTCAGCGTTAATAGCGGTAAAGCGCACGTAATCGCCGGCCTGCAGGCGGACCGGAGGCGTTGCCGCCGGGTCGTAGAGCGGGAGCGGCGTGCGCCCAATCAGCTGCCAGCCCCCCGGACTTTCGACCGGGTAGACCCCGGTCTGCGCCCCGGCGATGCCAACCGAGCCGGCGGGAATCTTCGTCCGCGGGCTTGACAGTCGCGGCGTGGCGAGACTTCCCGGCATCCCGCCGAGGTAAGGAAAGCCGGGGGTAAACCCGAGCATATAAATCAGATAGTCTTGGCCGGTGTGCTGCGCGATCACATTTTCCGGCGACAGACCGGTATGAGCAGACACCGCCGCCAGGTCCGGACCGTACTCACCCCCGTAGCAGGTGGGCAGCACGGTAACCATCGGTTCAGGCGCCGGGAGACCCGTCTGTGCCAAAGCGCCGGCCGCAACCACTTCGGCCAGCTTCTCCAGCGAGAGCGTCAATGGATCATACAGGATGAGGAGCGAACGGTAGGTGGGCACCATCTCCCGCAGGCCCGGGAGGTTTTGCTCCGAGAGCCGCCAGGCCAGGTCCCGCACCCGTCGGTTCACCGCCGGGCTGATTTCGTTCCCCAGCTCCACCACCAGGCCCTGCTCTCCCGCCGGCAGTAAGCGATACTCCCCGCTCACGCCCCGGCCACCACAATACTGAGCGGCGCCGGTCGGATCCCCGCCTGCTCCAGCTCGGCCCGGATCGCCTGGGCTAAGCTCACCGCGCCCGGGGTATCACCGTGCAAACAAATCGTATCAAATGCCAGGTCCAGCACCGTCCCGTCCACGGCAGTTACCTGACCATCCCGTACCATGCGGACAACGCGCGCCGTTACCTGGGAAGGATCATGGACGACCGCCTGCGGGTCCTGCCGGGGCACCAGGCTCCCGTCCGGCCGGTAATTGCGGTCAGCGAACACTTCCCGCGCCACCCTAAGGCCGCAGTCCCGCCCCGCCTGCACCAGTTCCGAACCGGCCAGACCAACCAAAATCAGCCCGGGGTCCACCGCCTGCACCCCGGCGGTGAGGGCGTCCGCAAGGACCCGGTCTTTGGCCGCCATATTGTACAACGCGCCGTGGGGTTTCACATGCTCCAACGGCACCCCGGCTGCCCGGCAAAACCCCAATAGCGCCCCCACCTGGTAGATCATGGCCGCCTTCGCTTCCGCCGGGCTCAGCACCATATTGCGCCGCCCAAAGCCGACCAGGTCCGGGAATCCCGGGTGGGCGCCGACGGCCACCCCGTGCTGTGCGGCCAGACGCACCATCGTCGCCATAATCAGCGGATCGCCGGCGTGAAAGCCGCAGGCGATGTTGGCCGAGCTGATGGATGGGATGATCGCCGCGTCCGCCCCTAGGGTATAGGCCCCAAACCCTTCGCCCATGTCGCAGTTAAGGTCGATAACTTTCATGCTGCCGCCTCCCCTGTCTCTATCCTGACAGCCACACGCAAAAACCAAACGCCTCAGCGCTGGCCGTTGCGCCGCCGCCACTGGTCTAGGGTAATCAGGATTTCCCGGGCCTTGCTCCCCTCGTGCCGCCCCACG
>CAZHIT010000308.1:0-2261 GCA_964533125.1 uncultured Candidatus Sumerlaeota bacterium | reverse complement strand
CGGCAGCGGGGAAGTGATCGAGCCGGATGACGGCATCGCGGCCATCGGCTCCGGCGGGTCCTTTGCGCTGGCGGCGGCCCGGGCCCTGGTGGCCCATACCGATATGCCGCCCCGCGCGGTGGTTACCGAGGCGCTGACCATCGCCGCCAATATCTGCATTTACACCAACGACGAAATTACGGTGGAAGAATTGTAAAGGAGGCGGGCCGTGCACGACTTAACGCCGCAGGAAATCGTCCGGGAACTGGATAAATACATAGTTGGGCAAAACCAGGCCAAGCGCTCGGTGGCCATCGCACTCCGCAACCGCTACCGGCGGCAGTTGCTGCCGGAGGGGCTGCGCGACGAGGTGGTGCCGAAGAATATCCTGATGATCGGGCCGACCGGGGTGGGCAAAACCGAGATCGCCCGCCGCCTGGCGAAGCTGGTGAACGCCCCCTTCCTCAAGGTAGAAGCAACCAAGTTTACCGAAATCGGCTACGTCGGCCGGGATGTGGAGTCGATGATCCGCGACCTGGTGGAAACGGCCATCCGGATGCTGCGCACCGAGCGGATGCAGGTGGTAACCGCCCGGGCGGAAGAACTGGCGGTGGAGCGCCTGGTGGAAATCCTGACCGCCGGGCCGCCCAAAGAGACCGTGCGCAACCCGCTGGAGATGCTCTTTGGCGGAGCGATGGGCGGCAAAACCACGCCGGAACCGGAACCGGAAGCCGACGCCCGCCCGAAGCGCAAAGAGGTCCGGCGGCAACTTTTGGCCGGGGCTCTGGATGAGCAATACGTCGAGATCGAGGTCGAAAACAACATCACGCCTACGATTGAACTGTTCTCCGGCGCCGGGATCGAGGAGATGGGGGTCAACTTCCAGGACCTTCTGGGTGGAATGTTCTCGAAAAAGAAGAAAAACCGGAAGGTAACCGTGGCCGAGGCGAAGAAACTGTTAGCCCAGGAAGAAGCGATGAAGCTGGTGGATATGGACGAGGTCACCAGCCAGGCGGTGAAACTGGCCGAGCAGTCGGGCCTGATCTTTATCGACGAGATCGACAAGGTGGCCGGCAAGCAGTACGCGGCCGGGCCGGATGTGTCGCGGGAAGGGGTCCAGCGCGACATCCTGCCGATAGTGGAAGGGTCAACGGTAATGACCAAGTACGGCCCGGTGCAGACCGACCACATGCTCTTTATCGCTGCCGGGGCCTTCCACATCGCCAAACCATCGGACCTGATTCCCGAACTGCAGGGTCGGTTCCCCATCCGGGTGGAACTGGATAGCCTGACCCAGGCCGACTTTGAGCGCATTTTGACCGAACCGGAAAATGCTCTCATCAAGCAGTACGCCGCCCTGCTGGCAAGCGAACAGGTGACGATTGAGTTTACCCCGGACGGGATTGCTGAAATTGCCGCCACCGCCACCCTCGTCAACGAGCAGAGCGAGAATATCGGGGCCCGGCGCCTGTACACCATCCTCGAAAAGCTGCTGGAGGACCTGCTGTTTGACGCCTCGGAGCGGGCCGGCACGGCGGTAGCTATCGACGGAGCTTTCGTCCGCGCTAAGCTGTCGGCCATCGCCCAGAACCGCGATTTGAGTAAATATATCCTGTAAGAATTGGGGAGATTAGGAGCAGGCAGGGGGCAAAGCCGGCATACGGCGGCCTGCTGTCATCAGGGAAGGGGAGTGCCGGATGTCATTACTCGAAAAGACGCGGCTCATCAATAAGCTCCTGCAGAAATCGGCCGGACTGCCCGTTGATTATAACGCGATGACCGGCATCCTCAGCCGGATTATTGACGCCAATGTGTATATCATCGACACCAAGGGGCTGATTTTGGGCTATTCCCTGGCGGCCGGGTATACCTGTGCGGTGATGCAGGAAGTTGTGCTGAACCACGAACGGTTCCCGGAGAAAGATACGCAGACATTGCTCGCGATTACCGAGACCGCCGCGAACCGTGTCTACTCCGAGAGCAAGTGTATGTTTCGTGACCAGGTAGAGTGCCTCTTTAAGACCCAGTATGAGACCGTTGTCCCCATCAGCGGCGGCGGCGAACGGCTCGGCACCCTGGTCCTCGCCAGTTTCTCGGATAGTTTCGACGATGACGACCTGGTCCTGGCCGAGTACGGGGGTACGCTCGTGGGTATGGAAATTCTGCGCTCCCGGGCGGAAGTGATCGAGGCGGAGGCCCGCCAAAAAGCCTCGGTCCAAATCGTGCTCGGTACCCTGTCGTACTCGGAGCTGGAGGCGGTGGACAATATTTTCCGGGAGCTG
>CAZHIT010000307.1:0-2308 GCA_964533125.1 uncultured Candidatus Sumerlaeota bacterium | reverse complement strand
ACATAGTTATATTATTATTTAAGCTAATCTATATCTTTATGGCGGAGAGAGTGGGATTCGAACCCACGGATGGCGTGAAACATCTCTGGTTTTCAAGACCAGCTCCATCAACCGCTCGGACACCTCTCCATCCAGCAGACAATTGCCCGTAAATATTATTTTACCACGCTTTGCACGGTTCTGTCAAGCCAGCGTTTGGAATCTATTTGCCTTTTTTGGTAATCTTATCCACGTCGCCCATGTACGGCCGCAACGCCGCCGGGATCGTCACGCTGCCGTCCGCTTCCTGGCAGTTCTCCAGAATCGCGGCCACCGTCCGGCCGATGGCGACGCCCGAACCGTTGAGGGTATGGACAAACTCCGGCTTGCCGCCGTTTTTCGGGCGGTATTTGATGTTGGCGCGCCGGGCCTGGAAGTCCTGAAAATTGCTGCACGACGAAATTTCCCGATAAGTGTTATAGCTCGGGAGCCAGACCTCGAGGTCAAACTTCTTCGCCTGGGCAAACCCCATATCCCCGGTGCACATAAACAGCACATGGTAAGGCAGCTCCAGCAACTGCAGCACCCGCTCAGCGTCGGCGGTCAGCTTATCCAGTTCCATAAAGGAGTCTTCCGGACGGACGAACTTGACCAGCTCCACCTTGTTAAACTGGTGCTGGCGGATGAGTCCCCGGGTATCCCGCCCGGCCGCGCCGGCCTCCGCCCGGAAGCAGGCGGTGTAGGCGGCATGGTAGATGGGGAGGGCGTCCTCTTCCAGAATCTCATCGGCGTACAGGTTGGTCACCGGGACCTCGGCCGTCGGGACCAGGTAATAGTCTCCCTCCCGGCACTTGAACAGGTCTTCTTCGAATTTGGGCAGGTTGGCCGTCCCGATCATGCTCTTGGTGTTGACCATAAACGGCGGGAACACTTCCGTGTACCCGTGCTGGCCGGTGTGCACATCCAGGTAGAAGTTAATCAGCGCCCGCTCCAGGCGCGCCCCCAAGCCTTTGTAGACCGTAAACCGGGCGCCGGAAATCTTGACCGCCCGCTCAAAATCCAAAATGTCTAGGTCCACCCCGATCTCCCAGTGCGGCTTCGGGGCAAAGTCAAACTGCCGCGGGGTCCCCCATTTGCGGATTTCCTGGTTGCCGCTTTCGTCCTTGCCGTAAGGTACGCTCTCATGCGGGATATTGGGGATTACCAGCAGCTGGTTTAAGATCTGCTCGTCGCAGACCCGGATGGTTTCGTCCATGTCCTTAATCTGCTGGGAGACTTCCCGCATCTCGGCGATGATGGCGTCGGCGTTTTTCTTCTCCTTCTTCAGTTTGGCCACTTCTTCCGAGACGGTGTTCCGCCGGTTTTTTAGCTGCTCCACCGCGTAGAGCGATTCCCGGCGCTTTTCGTCCAGAGCCAGCAGTTCGGACAGGTCAAGCTCGATGCCCTTCTTTTTGGCCCCTTCGACCACGAGTTCAGGATTGGCGCGGATAAACCGCAGGTCTAACATTTTCTCTCCCCCTCATCTCTTCGCTTCAGTCTGTGGTGAAAATAAAAACTCCCGCCCCAAGTATCTGGGACGGGAGATTTCTCCCGCGTTGCCACCCGCATTGACGGCTTATTCAGCCGCCCTCTTAAGCTTGCAATAACGGGCAAACCCGGCCGAGCTTAAACGCTGGCTACTTCAGAGATGGATTGGCCGGCCCGTCTTCGTTGGCTTGCACCACCCGCCAACTCGCTGGGAAGAGGGCTGCGGCCGCTGCCTCTTTCATCGTATTTATCGGAATTGGTAAAAAAACTATAGCACTTCCCCTGGCAAAAGTCAAGCGCCGGCGGGAAAGGTTACCCGGAGTATCCCCATAATTGCGGTTAAATATGCCGTTTCGCTGATTTAAGGCGCGGCGAAGTCCAATCCTGGCGGCTTGGCGGTATACCCGGCGGTTAGCTGCGTATACTAGTCCCGATACCAAACCGCAGCCAGAGGAGGGACGGCCTTTTGCGCGAACAACTGCCGGGGTGGGTGATCCTGACGGCTTACCTGCTCTTTGGTCTGGTCTTTTTGCTCCCGCTCTTAGCCACGGCCATCACCGCTTTCTTCCCTGCGGCCCAAAAGGAGCCTTATTCGGGGGTCAAAACGCGGCCAGGCCCCGAATAAGGCAGGGAGGCCACGCCCGGTACTATCTCTCGCAAGACCACGCCCGGGCTGGCGCGTCTGAACAACCGGGGCACATCAACCTGACTGCCAAAATAATAGCAGGCGGCTCCCCTCCGGACATAGGCTAAGCCCCCAGCAAAACCGCTGGGGGCTTAAAAAATACTCTGGCAGCGACCT
>CAZHIT010000306.1:0-2337 GCA_964533125.1 uncultured Candidatus Sumerlaeota bacterium | reverse complement strand
GCCCGCCCGCTGGGCGGCGATCAGGGCGTTAACCACCCGGTCCACGTTGCCGCCCGCCAGAAAATGGGCCTCCAGCTTATCCACCCCGACGTCGATGCCGGCCTTGGTGGCCTTGATGAGCGGGAGGATGATTTTGGTCGGCGGCACCCGCCTAAGCCGCATCCCGATCAGGGTGAACAGCCCCACCCGTGCCCCGGCCGAAGAGGCCGAAATCCACAACCCGACCGGGATAAAACTGAACAGAACCGTCGAACCGATGAGCACCAAAGCCAGAAATAGCAGCAAGAGCAGTGTATCCATTCAATGCACCTCCACCTTATTGTTCTGCCGATAACCGCACGATTATGCGGGTACCCTCGACTTTAACCACCTCGACCGCGCTGTTCGCCGGGATGAAGCTGCCTTCCGAAACCACATCCACCCGGCTGCCGTCGATTAAGGCGATGCCGGCCGGCCGCAGCAGGGTCAGTGTCGTCCCGGTCGCCCCCACCAGACGGCTCATGTCCTGGGCCGCCTGATAACCGGCTTCGCGGTTTAGGCTCACCCCCAGCCGGATGCGCTGCCAGACCCGGCTTTCCTTAAAGTACCGCGCCGCAAACACCATCACCAGCCCGGTCCCCAACACCGCGATGGTAATCGTTCGCACCGCCCGCACCGGGTCGCCGGAGGCAAGGAAAATGCCTACCCCCAGCAGGATGATCCCGCTCACGCCCATCACGCCAAACCCGGGCGTCACGAATACCTCCAGGAAGAGCAGAATCAGGCCGGCGATAAAACTGGCTACGGCTTCCCAGCCGGCGAGCCCCGCCAGCATATGGCCGCCGAAAAACAGACCCAAAGAGAGCAGGCCCACCAAACCGGCAATCCCCCAGCCCGGGACGAACAGCTCCAGAATCAAACCGGTGAAGCCGATGATCAGGAGCAAGGGCGAGATACCCGGCCGGGTAATAATCGCCGAGAGCCGCTCCGCCCAGGTCGGGGTTACCTCGGTTACCTCGGCGCCCGGGAGATCGTAGAACGCCAGGATCGCTTCCCGGTCGCCCGCCAGCAGATCGGCGTAGCCCACCTGCTGCGCCTGCTCTGCCGTCAGGGTCAGCAGCTCACCCGCCGCCGTCAGGCCCGGAATTTCCATACTTTTGTCCACCATCGCGCCGGCAATCGCCGGGTCCCGCCCGCTCTGGGAGGCGGTCGCCTCCATTTCGCCCTTCCAGGCGGAGAGGATCTTCGGGGTGTTCGGAATCGGCTCGGCTGCGCCCATACTGCTCCCGGGCGCCATCACTAAATGATCCGCCGACAGGGCAATCAGCGCCCCAGCCGACCAGGCCCGCCCCCGGACAAAGGCAATCACCTTCTGGTCGCTGTCGGCCACCAGGTCCCGAATCTGCAGGGCCGATTCGACCAAACCGCCGGGGGTAGTAATCTCCATAATCACCGTTGCCCCGGCCGCCGAAGCCTGGGCCAGACCGCGCCGGACGATCCCGACCGTCGCCGGGCTGATTTCGCCCTGCACCGGAATCACGACCACCGGGCCGCCCTCCGCCCGCACCGGCGCGGGCCATCCCGCCCCTAACAGTAGCACCAACAATACTGCGGCGAACAACCGGTTTCTCAGTACCATCTTCATCCCTCCGCCGTAGGTATCGCTCACCGGCCGGTTCTATCCCGCCGGCAAGTATAGTATACCATACTCCCGGCCGGTTGTGTACGGACCGGGCCCAATCCGGGAAAACCAGACTGAACGGCGCACAATAAAAGAGCCTGGCATTCTTCCTGCCAAGCTCTCTGGTTTACTGCTGTTCCAGCATTTCCTTGACGATCTGATTAACCAGCCGGCCGTCCGCCCGCCCTTTGATCCGGGCGGCGATGGCCCCCATCACCTTGCCCATCTCCCGGACGGTTTTGGCGCCGGTCGCGGCGATTGCCTCCGCCACCATAGCTTTGATTTCTGCCGGTTCCATTTGCTGCGGCAGGTAGGCTTGCAGAATTACGATCTCCTGCTCGTTCTGATGGATGTAATCCTGCCGGTTCGCCCGCTCGGCCGCCGGCAGCATCTCGATGGCATCGCGCCGAAGTTTGATTTCCCTGGCCAGGACGCCCAGAACATCCTCGTCGGTAAGCTCACGCCGTTTTTCAATCTCGGCGTTTTTAATCGCCGCGCGCACCAGACGAATCACCGAGAGACGGAATTTTCCTTCTTCCCTGGCTTTCATCGCGGTGTGCATGTCTTCCGTCAGCTTATCCTTAAGGGTCATGCCCCTCGTCCTCCCCCCGGCCTTAACTGAACTTTCTCCTCCGGGCAGCTTCCGATTTCTTTTTCCGGCGCACACTGGGCTTATC
>CAZHIT010000305.1:0-2473 GCA_964533125.1 uncultured Candidatus Sumerlaeota bacterium | reverse complement strand
ACCTACGACAAACTTATTATCCGGGCGCTCCACGGCCTCGACCATCCCGTCCGGGGTCCGGCCGGTGACGGCGATGCCCTGACCCGGTTCCTTCACCGCCTGATGGTGGTAACCATTGGTCATCAGCTTCTCGGTGCCGTAGATCTCGGCGATCTTGCTGCCGGGGGTGAAGACGACCTCGTGGGTGGGGTGCCATCTCGGGGTAGTCCCGATCAGCGGGTGGTGCAGGGAGTCCTTGGCGAGCGCGGTGATGTCTTGATACAGTGAGCCGCCACTGGCGACGTTGATTACCTGGAGACCACGGCAAATACCCAGCACCGGTAGGTCTTGCTTAAACGCCAACCGAGCCAGGGTCAGATCGAAGGTATCCCGGTCGGGGTTGGTCGCGGTGATGCGCAGATGGTATTTTTCGCCGCATTCCTGGGGGTCGATGTCGTCGCCGCCGGTGAGCAGCAGGCCGTCCAAAGCCGACAGCATCCCCTCGATAATCGCTGGGTCGGTGACCACTGGCAGCACGACCGGGATACCGCCGGCGCGCTCGACGGCAATTGCATAGTCCCGGGGTACATTGATGGCCTCCGGGAACAGGGCCGCAAAGCGGGGGTCCATGCCCACGGCGTAAGTATTCATGACCGAGCCGCTGATACCGATAATTGGTTTCATCACAATTTCCTCCTTTTGTCTGCCACTGATGGGCGATTCGCTTTGTATACAGATATACAAAGAATAAAGTATTATTCGCCCTGGCAGGAGAAAATCCTTTTTCCGGGCGGAGATTTACCCGGCAAATTTTCCCGGCGGGTTACCATGATGACCCACGCCGGATGATATCCAATCTCAAGCGGCCAAAAGCGCTCCAAAGCCGCGCCCCTGGGACGCAGCCGGGCTCAGCCCTGCCCCCGGAGTTGTTTGCGGGCGGTGACGACCGGCTGGGCGCACCCGGTCGCCGCCGGCAGCTGCCACTGGATCGATCCAAACCCGGTCCCTTCCAAGATCAGCGACAGCTCGGCGCGCCGCCAGGCCCGATAGACCATCGTCGTATGCTTGGTTTCCCAGCGGCCGTCGTCGGCCCGGTGCAGAACAAAATGGTTTTGCGCATACAGCCGCTCACCCGCGAGCCAATCCCAGAGCTCAAAGACGATCCGGCTCCCGTCCTCGCTGCGGCGCGGTGCACCTGGCTGGGGCTGGGTGGCCGGCAAGTCTTCTCCATCTGGCAGGCTCAGGAGGAGCAGGCCATCCGGCGCCAGAACGCGCCACATACCCTTCACCGCGAGCCACAGGTCAAGCTCGCGCACAAGGTGCACCAAGCGGTCACCGCCGCCCAGGACCACATCAAATGGTCCCGGTACCGCGTCCTCCAGGCAGCGCCAATCGGCCACACCCCAGTCCACCGCGACGCCGAGCGCGGCCGCCGTCTGCATCGCCCCGGCCACCGCGGCCGGGCTGTCGTCGGTGGCGGTCACCCGGTACCCGATGGCGGCCAGGCCAATCGCCCGGGTCCCGCTTCCGCAGGACCAGTCGAGCAGGCGCAAGCCCCCATCGTCTTTGGACCCGGCGATCAGGCGGTGCAGGATCTCCCCCTCCCGCCGTGCGGCCGCGAGCCAGTCGTCCTGCGGCGTTGCCGCTTCACTGGCTTTCGGATCGTGTTCAAGGGGCAGTGCAATCGTGCTTTCCATACTAAACGCTCACCTCCCGGTTAGTGTAACCGGGTGCGAAGCCGCTTAGCCGCCCGGCGGGAAATCTGCGAGACGGCGGCGGTCAACGCGCGACAAACCGCGACAGACGGCAGCGCCGGGTACGGCTCAGCGCCAGGCGCGCCCGCAGCCCGGACACTCCGCCCGATGCACGCAGAGGCGCGCGCCGCAGTCCGGGCAGAGCCATTTCGCGCTCTCGGCCTCCACGAACTTGTCCGGGCCGTGCTCCCGGAGTGCCTTTTGGTTCTCGAGCATACTCATGCCATACTTGGTGCGGTAACGTTTATCCAGGTCCTTTAAGCGCCGGCAGGGGAAGCGGTCGCAGTCATAGCAAAAGGCATTGCCGGCGGCGGCCCGGTCGGGACAGGTGACGATCTGGCAGCGGACGCAGTAACCTGGCTTCGCTGCGTCCTCCCCCCGGCAGCCGGGGCAGGTATTCTTGGGGCGGATGTAGGCGTAGCAGAGCCCGCAGTTCATCCCGCAGGGCGCGATGAGGTCGGGGGTGATGGGGGGCAGGGCGGTTGGTTTGGTCATGGGTTCCCTCCTCACGGTTTTTGGGGTGGCGGCGACCAAAAGCGCTCCGCTTTCTTTAGGTACAGGTTAGCTGACTAACACAAAATAGGTTCGCCCCGGCGGCAAATTTTTCCTGCCGGGACGGCTCCCGACGGTCAATTCGCTGCCGGGCATTAAATTTGTTCATTATTTCACTTTTTTGTGAGTTGCGGGAGGAGAATCCGCTTTAGCCGTCGAAACCTTTAGGCGGATAGGGACCTTCTCGT
>CAZHIT010000304.1:0-2532 GCA_964533125.1 uncultured Candidatus Sumerlaeota bacterium | reverse complement strand
GAACTTGTCGTCCACACCGGCAAAGGTGAGCAGGTCTTCCATCCGGTCGTCGGCGCAGGGGTAGATGCTCATGCCGCACTGCCCGACCACCTCGGAAGTAACTCCCTGGTACAGCTTGGACTCGCACCGGTCGTCCCGGAGGAAAGACACGTCGCTGTGGGAGTGCATATCGATAAACCCGGGGGCTACCGCCAACCCCTGCACATCCAGCACCGTTTCGGCTTCTTCCGTAATCGCCGGGGCGATCTGGGTGATAACTCCATCCTTGATGGCGATGTCCCCGATAAACGGCTCGTTCGTGCTCCCGTCGCAGATCAGGCCGTTACGCAAAATGATGTCCTGCATCCTCTATCCTTCCTTTCGCCCTGGGCTTCGGTTTTTGTTTCTCCTATCTATTCGTTTTTGTGGCCGGAAACTCCTACCGGTGCGGGTGGGGAGTGTAGAGGCTGTTAGGATAACATCTATGCCAGCAAAACTGCTCGTGGCATAGATGATGGCGCCGCCGGCATCCCGCAGGCCATCCACGCTAACCCCAACATCACCCAGCAGCGACTGGCGCACGAAACCGGCTGGTCGGTCCGCACCGTGGCTCGTGATATTAAGCGGCTGCGGGAGACCAACCGCATCCGGCGGGTGGGGTCGGACCGGTCCGGGTATTGGGAAACCAGGAGCGAGTAATACCGGACGTGATCCTGCATAAAGTGAGCCGCTGTTTCTGCGAAGCAGATCCGGCGGTCTCTATTTCGGCTTCGATAGGATGAAGCAGATAGAATGCGAGAGACAGGCGCCATCCCTAACGGGACAACGCCTGTCTCCTGCATTTCCGTATCGGTCGGAGATATGCGATTGTACCTTGCTTCGAACCAGGCCGGAGCCGCCCCTTTGGCTGGCTGATAAAACGGAGATAACCAGCCTTTAAGTGAATCCATGTTCGCTCTCCTTTACCCGCCAACCAAGAACTGAGCGGTGGTTTGCCGTAATCCCAAAATACGGTTCGAAACGATTTCTATCTTTCCCAGTTCTCCACCTTCTGGACGCGGTCAACCCTGGCCACCAGCTTTTCCTCCAGATAGACGACCAAATCCAGCAGCGCGTACCGGTCCGGCTCCGCCGCTTTCAGCACCTCATCCCAGACTGCGGCCGCCACGATTTCACCGAAAATCACGTATCCGCTGCCTATCTCCTGGGTGCTGCGCAGTTCGCATTCCAGATGCGCCCGGCAATCCGCCACCACGGGGGCTTTGATGCGGGTGGCCGCACTCAGGCGGAAACCGGATTTTGCCACCCGCTCCGCCCCCGCCCATTGCACACTGGCAAACGCCCGGGCGATATTGGTGGAATCCAGAAAATTAACCCCAAAACAGCCGCTAGCCAGGATGTTTCGCTCCGTCAGATTGCCCTGACTGCCGGAGAACAAGAGTACCGGTGGGGAGAAAGAAGCCATTTGTACCCAGCTCTTCGGCGCGATATGGGGATTGCCGGCTGCGTCACAGGTAGAAATGAGCACCGCTGCGCCGGGAATGAAGGATGGGTGCCACTCTCTTTTGTCGATTGGGTATTCGACCTTACGAATTCTTCATACCTGCCTTTCTCTCTAAGCTGCCGGTTGATGGCTTCCCAAGGAGAAGACAGGCTTACCCCGCCTTCTTTTCCGACCTTCCTGTTAAAGACGGGTTTCGTCGGCAACCCCGGCGAAACCCGTCTTTAGACCGGCTATAGCTTGTTTTCGCGCATGAACTGGGCGTTGGTCCCGTTGATCGCGTAAAACTCCTCGGCCGCGCCGGCGCCGATCCCGGCTGGGAACTGCCCGACTTCGGCCAGGCAGGCGTCTTCGTCGATGGTCGTGATCTTGCCGTCCCGGTAGATGATCTTCCCGTCGACCGCCACCAGGGCCACTTCATCGCCGCGGGCGCTGTACACCAGGTTCGGCACGATGTTGCGCATGGGATGGGTGTACACCGGCATCATGGAGGGTTTGCGGAGGTCGATGGCGACAAAGTCCGCCCGTTTGCCCGCTTCCAGGGAGCCGACGGTATCGCCGAGGCCCACTGCCTGCGCCCCTTCGATGGTAGCCATCCGCAGGGCGCGCCAGGCCGGCAGGAGTTCGGGATTCTGGAACTTGATCTTGTTAAACAGGGCCACCAGTTTCATCTCGTTGATGACGTTGTGGCAGTTGTTCCCCGGGGCCTGGTCCGAGCCTAAGCCGACCACCCCGCCGGCGTTCTGGAAGGCCATGGAGGGGGGAACGATGCCGTCGATGATGCCGATGGAGCCGGGGCAGACGACCATGGTGGCGCCGCTTTCGGCCACGACCTTGGCTTCGTCGTCCCGGGCGTCGGTGAGGTGGATGGCGATGAGGGACTCATCCAGGAAACCGTTTTCCTTCAGCCAGGCGATGGGCCGCTGGCCGTAGCGTTTGACCGTCTGATAGGTTTCGCGGTCGCCCTGCTGCACATGCATGTGCACCTTGGTCTTTCTTTCCTTGGCCAGCTTTTGGATGCGCCGCAGCAGGTCTTCGCTCACGAAGTCGGC
>CAZHIT010000303.1:0-2533 GCA_964533125.1 uncultured Candidatus Sumerlaeota bacterium | reverse complement strand
GGCCTTGGTGACGGTTTGGATGGGCAGGGAGAGATGGCGGGAGACGGTAATGCTCAGGAGAAAGGCCACCAGTACCGAGACACCCCCGGAGAAGGCGAGCCACCGGCCAAAGGACCCCAGCACGGCCAGGTCCTCGTTGGTCATGGCGAACTCGCCGCCAAACCCGGCGATGACGGTGCCGATTTGGTTGCCTTCGTACAGGATGGGGGTTTGGGTTTCCACCAGTTTCGGCGGCCCGGGCGGACTGCCCGGCGCGTCGTCCGCCGGGGCGGCGCGGTCGAGGTAGTCGATCTCCCAGAGGACATTACCCTGATAATCGGTGATCTTGAGCTTCAGGTTTTCCATCATGGCGTACATGGTCAGCTTCTCCTGCGCGCGCTCGGTCAGGGCGCTCGCGCTGGTGTAGGCGTCCACGATGGTCGAAAGGATCAGTTCCTCGTGTTTTTTTTGTTTTTCGGCCACATAGTTTTTGAAGACGATGCCGGTGGTGATATTGGCGATGACGCTGATGATGGTAATCGTGACCAGGGAAAGGGTGATAAAGATTTTAGCAAGACGGGTGGTGAGACTGGACTTCATTACCTTAACCCCCCTGGTTTGCGGTCTTTTTTTTCTCCTGCCGTTATGCGGACGGCTGTACCCATTATACCATAAGCCGGCCTGCCGTCGCGCCGCCGTCGAACCGGCGCACCCCATCTTCACTGAAAATTCACCATTTCCCCGCAGGTCAGGCACATAGTTTTGCTAAGATATGGACGGACTTGGCCGGATGAGAGGATGAGACAATTGATTTTTACGGAGCGGGAGTTTGCCGGAGTCCGCGCGGTGTGTGCGCTGGCCCATAATTACCCCAGTCCTTTGGTGTTGGAGCGGGAGGCCCGGACCGAACCGGGTCTCAGTCAGGTTATCCGGCCCCTGCGCTTGGCGGGTCTGGTACGCCGGGAACCAGGGGAGCCCGGCGGGTACCGCCTGAGCCGTTCGCCGGCGGCGATTACCTTAAGCGAAGTGGTTTTAGCCTTATCCGGACAGAGCGAAGGCACCTTACCCGAGTGCGCGCGCGCTGAGCGGTGCACCGCCCGGCGGCTGTGGGAAAAACTCCGGGACAGCGTAGGCGAAATCCTGGGTCCGGTGACCCTGTCGGATTTGTGCACCGGCGACCTGGCTATTGAGAGCATCCCCACCATTTTGGCCTGGACGGAGCGTTTGGCCGTCTAGCCGGACAGCTGATTTTACGGCGACCCCTGCTGGTACTACCCTCCGGCAGGGGTCGTTTTAGGGTATCAGACGACCGGTGAACTCCGCCGCCGGGGACCAGAACCGTCAAAACCGACGCTTTCTTGACACGCCTGGGCGGGGATGCTACCATAAAAAGGTGAAAATCATTCCGGGGCGTTTTTGCTTTGGCCCCGGTCCGGGGTGGGGCTCCCGGGACAGCGGCAAACAGATAGCGAAACCCGGCTGGCTGTTCAAGGGAGCCGGGAAAGGGTGGTGCGCCATGCCCAAAGGACGCATCCAGGAGATTGATCTGATCCGGGGGGCGGCCATCGTGCTGATGGTGGCCTTTCATCTGGTGTATAATTTAAGCGCCTTTTGGGGCTATAGTATCGACTATACCGGCGGCTTTTGGTACTACGAGGGCAAAATTGCGGCCATCCTCTTCATCCTGACGGCCGGCATCAGCAGCACCTTCAGCCGCAGCAATCTCCGGCGGGGCGGGGCGGTGTTCGCCTGGGGTCTGCTGATCTCGGCGGTGACCGCCATCGCCACCCCGGGCGACTGGGTCAAGTTCGGCATCCTGCATTTTCTCGGTCTCGGCATGATTATCTACCATTTCCTCCCCCCGTGGCCGCCGTCGTATCTGGTTGGGCTGGGCGCTTTGATTCTGGCGCTGGGGAACTGGTTTTTAACCCGGACTGTGACTATAGGTGGCCTGTTCCGTTTCGGTCTCGTCCGCCCGGGCTTCACATCGGCGGACTATTACCCGCTCTTGCCCTGGTACGGCCTCTTTCTCTTAGGGGTGGCTATCGGCCGGACCGTCTACGCCGATCGATGCAGCCGGTTGCCTGGGTCATTCCGGCCCAACGTTTTAACCGTTCTGGGGCAGCATTCCCTGGTCATCTACCTGGTACACCAGCCGGCTCTGCTGGCCTTGCTTTGGCTGTACCACCGGATTATCGCCTAAAAGGCCAAATATTGCCGTTTCAGGCATAATTGGTGATTGTTACCGCCAACCGGGGGCAAACTAAAACCACAGGCGCAGCCCAGGGCTCAGGCTAAGGCGGGGACGCCCGCGGAGGAGGGGAATGGATGAAAGGTGAAGCAGCGGTACTCCTGGTTGAAGACGAAAAAGCGATGCGGGACTTAATCCGCCTGTATTTTGAGCAGGCCGGGTTTACCGTGGAGGAAGCGGACAACGGCGAGGCGGCGCTCGCCAAAATCGGCGTCCAGCGGTTTGACCTGGTGGTGCTGGATTTGATGCTGCCCCGCCTGGATGGGTGGACGGTGTGCCGGGAAATCCGCAAAACCGCGACTA
>CAZHIT010000302.1:0-2555 GCA_964533125.1 uncultured Candidatus Sumerlaeota bacterium | reverse complement strand
ATCAGACGGTATCTGGTCATGGCCATCCCTCACTCTGGTTTAGCTTACCCCATATCTTCGCGGTTAACCGGCAAATTCCTGCTGCGCGCGAAAAAACCTCAGTCGGCCAAATGGCAGGCCGCCGCATGCCCTGCCCCAAAGTCTCGCAGCTCCGGTTCCTGCTCCCGGCAGCGAACCTCGGCAAAGGGGCAGCGGGTATGGAACCGGCAGCCGCTGGGGGGATTAACCGGACTGGGGATATCTCCCTCCAGGATAATCCGCTCCCGGACTTCCTCCGGATCCGGCACCGGCACCGCCGATAACAGCGCCTTGGTATACGGATGCCGGGGCGCACGGTACAGCGCCTCGGCTGGCGCAATCTCCACGATCTTCCCCAAATACATCACCGCCACCCGGTCACTGCAGTGCTTCACCACGCTCAAATCGTGGGCGATGAACAGGTAGGTCAGCCCAAACTCATCCTGCAGGTCAGCCAGCAGGTTCAGCACCTGCGACTGGATCGAGACATCCAGGGCCGAAACCGGTTCGTCGCACACCACCAGCGAGGGCTTAGCGGCCAGCGCCCGGGCAATCCCCACCCGCTGCCGCTGTCCGCCGCTGAACTCGTGCGGGTAACGATGGCGATAGTCGGGGTTAAGTCCAACCACGGCCAGCAAGTCCTTCACCCGCTGCTCCTGCTCTTTGCCCACCGCGATCCCGTGGATCTGGAGCGCTTCCCCCACGATCTCCCCCACGGTCATCCGCGGATTCAGCGAAGCATAGGGGTCCTGGAACACGATTTGCAGGCGGCGCCGCAGGGTCCGCATCTCTTCCCGGTTGAGGGTGAAGATATCCCGCCCCTCAAACCACACCTGCCCCTCCGTCGCCTCCAGCAGGCGCAAAATCACCCGGCCGGTCGTCGATTTCCCGCAGCCGCTCTCTCCCACCAGCCCCAGGGTCTCCCCCTGGTGCAGGTCAAAACTCACCCCGTCGACCGCCCGGACGTAGCCCGTCGTTTTACTCAGTAGGCCGCCCGTGATCGGGTAGTATTTCTTTAAGTTCCGCACTCGCAGCAGCGGTTCGCTCATGCCTCCACCTCCCCGGCGCCCTGCCAGCAGCTTACCAGCCGGCTACCTATGGCGCGCAATACCGGCTCCCGCTCCCGACAGATTTCCGTGGCATACGGGCAGCGGGGGTTAAACCGGCAGCCAGCCGGAAGCCTTACCGGGTTTGGCACCATCCCTTCAATCGCGTACAGGCGCTGCTTCGTCTGCCCCAGACTGGGGATAGAGCGCAAAAGCCCTTGCGTGTACGGGTGCAGCGGCGACCGGAAGATGTCCTTAACGTCCGCCTGCTCCACGATCTTGCCGGCGTACATCACGATCACCCGCTGCGCCATCTCGGCCACCACTCCCAGGTCGTGGGTAATCAGCATTATTGACATCCCCAGTTCCTGTTTCAGCTTCTTCAGCAAGGCCAAAATCTGGGCCTGGATCGTCACATCCAGGGCTGTGGTCGGTTCGTCCGCGATCAGCAGCTTCGGGTTGCACGATAATGCCATCGCGATCATGACCCGCTGGCGCATCCCGCCGCTTAGTTGGTGCGGGTACTCGCCGGCCCGCTTCTCCGGCGAAGGGATGCCCACCAGCTTTAGCATCGCCACCGCTCTCTGCCAGGCCTCCGGCCGGCGCAATCCCTGGTGCAGCGAAATCGCTTCGGTAATCTGGTCCCCCACGGTAAACACCGGATTTAAGGAGGTCATTGGCTCCTGAAAAATCATCGCGATATCCTTACCCCGGATTTGGCGCAGTTCCACTTCGCTCTTATCCAGCAGACTGACGCCAGAGAGCGTGATTGACCCGGCGACTACCCGGCCCGGCGGCGGAATCAGCCCCATGATGGAGAGAGCGGTGACGCTCTTGCCGCAGCCGGATTCGCCCACCACCCCCAGGGTTTCGCCCTCCCGGAGATGAAAGCTCACCCGGTCGAGCGCCGGCACCAACCCGTCTTCGGTGGCAAACTGTACTTGCAGGTCCCGGACCTCCAGCAGCTTCTCGTCCACATTCTCACCTCCGCAGATAATCTTGCTTACCTGGTCGGAAAACGGTATATAAATTTTTTACTATTCGTTTCAAAAGGTGATATTCCTGCCGGCTGGGATAATATTTTTGACATGCAACCTTTTCCCGGCGGTTTTCCCGGCATGAAATCGCGGGCTTACCCTTTCAGTCTGGGGTCTAGGGCATCGCGCAGCCAGTCCCCAAGCAGATTAATCCCCAGCACCGTGAACATGATCGCCAGTCCCGGGAAGGTCGCCACCCACCAAGCGCTGCTGATGTATTCCCGCCCGTCGCTCAGCATCCCGCCCCAGGTGGGTATTCTCGGTTCGACGCCCAAACCCAAAAAGGTCAGGGAAGACTCGGCGATGATCACCCGCGCCACCTCCAATGTGGCGACGATGATCATGGTGGTAACAACATTGGGCAGGATGTGCCGCAGGATGACCCGGATGTCCCGGTTTCCCAGGGCTTTGGCCGCCTCGATGTATTCCTTCTCCCGGATCGATAGTACCTCGC
>CAZHIT010000301.1:0-2574 GCA_964533125.1 uncultured Candidatus Sumerlaeota bacterium | reverse complement strand
GACCGTCTTGCCGCTGCCAAAGGGACCGGGCACGCAGGCGGTGCCGCCCTTGGCGATGGGGAAGAACATGTCGATAACCCGCTGGCCGGAGGAAAGGGGCACGATGGGGGCCAGCTTTTCCTGGTAGGGGCGGCCCTTACGGACCGGCCACCGCTGCAGCATGGAGATATCCTGGACAGTGTCGCCGACCTTGATTTGGGCGACGGTCTCTTCCACGGTGGCTTCTTTTTCGCTGATTGCGGTGATGGTGCCTTCCTTGATGCTCACCGGGACCATGATCCGGTGCTCGATGAGGACGGTTTCGCGAACAGTGCCGATGATGTCGCCGCCCTGGACTTTGTCGCCGACCGAGACGGTGGGCACGAACAGCCATTTTTTGGCCCGGTCGATGGCGACGATTTCGACGCCGCGGGCGATAAAGTCGCCGGTTTGCTCCCGCACCAGATCGAGCGGCCGCTGGATACCGTCGTAGATACCCTTCATGATGCCGGGGCCGAGTTCCACGCTGAGCGGGTACCCGGTGGATTCCACCGGTTCGCCCGGGCCGATGCCGCCGGTCTCTTCGTAGACCTGGACGGAGGCGTTTTTGCCCCGGAGTTCGATGATTTCACCGATGAGTCGTTTATGGCCAACCCGCACCACGTCGTACATGCGGGCGTTGAGCAGTCCCTCAGCCAGCACCAGCGGGCCGGATACCTTCACGATTCTTCCTTCACTCATTCTTTTCCCTCTCCCTTGAACAGAATGTCAACACCGACCGCCTTCTCCATGATGGCTTTCAGTTTGCGCATGGCCAAACCGTGGTTGTCGCGGTGGTCCGAAATGATGACAATCGCGGGCAATGACGCCTGCTGCAGTTTTTTGATGATCTCCTGCATCCCCTGGGCAAAATGCTCAGCGATATAGATGACGGCGTACCCGTCGGCGCTGGCCCGGCGGAGCGCGCTCTCCGCGTCGGCCTGATCGGTTACCGGGAAGATGGTTACTCCCAGCGCCTTAAATCCCAGTATGGAGTCTTTGTCGCCGATAATCGCGATCTTCTTAAGCATAGGCATCACGTAACCTTTCTCGGATTTCCTCCACCGGGATTCCGTTCAGCTTGCCGACCATGATCATGCGGATGATCCGGATTTCGACATCCTTGGCCAGCAGGTACGCCAGCAGGGGTTCGACGCCAAAGATGATGCGCTTGGCGGACTTCACAAACTCCAGGAGGTAGTTGTCGGCCAGCTTTTCGAAGTGGGTGGTGGAATGGTTTTTGGCCCAGTCCCGGACCCCTTCTTCCACGATGGCGCCGTACACCGAAAGCCCCAAACGGCTGATGAGGGCATCGGCCGTGTCGGCTTCGTTGTACAGCTGCATGAATACCTTCTTCTCCAGCGTGCCGTGATCGAGGAGCACATTGCCTAAAAATTCACGGCTCTTCTTCAGGTTTTTCACCCGGAGATAGGTGCCGATATTCAAAAGGTCAATCTGGATGCGGAAGTATTGCTGCAGAAAGTCCGAGCCGTAGTTTTTCGCCATCCCCGTCAGCTGTTCGTAGAGCACGCGGTCGAGGGTGAAGCTGATGGTCTGGGGATCGTTAGTCGCGGCGAAGACGGTGGCGGCCTCGGTCACGGCAGGACGGAACTGCGCCGGCAGATGGGCGTAGTCCTCGGCCGCAATGAGGCGCGCGAACTCTTCGGGGGCAACGCTGCCGGCATCGGTTAACAGCTCGGCGGCGTCTTCGCCCAAGAACTTCGCCTTTAAGAGCACCTTAAGGTTGTGGTAATCGTATTTGAGCGCGAAAAGGTTGATTATCTCCTGTTCGGGAGCAATCTTCTGCAGGAGTTCGTACACCCGCTTCCGTTCGCCGGAGAGAACCTTTTCGTACTGGTAAACATCTTTAATCTCGGCCAGCAGCGGTGCGTAGTCGGCTTCGGCGAGCACTTTGAGCGCGTCCGCCGCCGACTTGGCCTCGAGCATGGTCTCGATTTTGACCCGGTCCAGGAGACGCCGTTCCATAGCCCGGATACGGGCGACTGAATAAGCGTAGTCGGTTTTCCTCTTCATCAGCCCTGTGCCTCCTTCCCCTTCACGTGGGAATAAGCGGAACGCTTACCCCTGCTGAAAGAGTATTTCCGCCACTTCCGGCTCCAGTTCGTCCCGCATCATCCTGATGACGGATACGAAGGAATGGTTGATTTTGACTTCACCCGCGCCGAGGATAAACCCCCCGCCGGTTTCCGCCGTCTCGGCGGAGAGCCCGAGCTTACCGGCCTTGCCCTGACCTACCAGTTCGCGGTTTAGCTCAGAGATAAACTCCGGGGTGATCCTGCTGGCGTCGCGCGGGGCGATAATCACCGATTCCTCTCCCGTCTGCACACTCCCGAGCAGCAGCGGGCGGATGATCTCCTGGTAATCGGCGGCGGACAGGGTATCGAGGCGGGCGAGCGCACCGTCAAAAGCCCGGCTAATCTGCGCCTGCTTCGCTTCCAGGATGGCTTTGCGGGCCTCGAGACCGGCGACCGTGAGCATTCTCTGGGCGGTTTCGCGGGCCTTTGCGTTCGCCTTGGCCAGAATCCGCTCCTTCGC
>CAZHIT010000300.1:0-2593 GCA_964533125.1 uncultured Candidatus Sumerlaeota bacterium | reverse complement strand
TATCGCTAGCTTTTTTGCCAAGGAAACTCTGCCGGCCCAGGCCAAGCGCCCGGCATCCCCGGCCGGCCAGCCGGTCGCCTGAGACCGGTTCCTTTCACACCTGTGTTGTTTTTCCAGGGACGTCCGGCATACCGGCCGTCCTTTTTTCGTCCGCAAATACCTCAGGCAGCGGGTCACTGGGCCGATACTAACCCCGGCGTTGCTTGCGCCGCCGCTCCCTCTTTTCCGTTATCTGTATCTGGTTTCCGTGCCCATCCGCATCCGTCCTAACCCTACCCCCCATATTCCCCCAACTCCCCGTGTCACCCCGTTGCCCTGCAGCCCAGCAGCCTGGCAGCTTTGGGTGGCAAATCGCAAAAGACAGTCCGGCTAAACCGGCTGCGGGCAACCCAATGCTGCTTCGCCCATAGCTTTTCCTAACGTCAAAAGCGGGGGCTAACCTCCTGGCCAACCCCCGCTCGCATCCAGGTCCTATTTCGGCGGCAGCTTCAGCACATCCCCCACCTTAATCAGGTTCGGGTTCGCAATCCCATTCAGCTCCATAATCGCTGCCAGTTTCGTCTCGTCCCCGTAATACCGGTAACTAATCCCGGTCAGGGTGTCTCCCTTCACTACGGTGTGGGTGGACGCAACTACCGGTGCAGGTGCGGACGGCGCCGGGGCCTCCCCCCGCAGGCGCGCCAGCTCCGCCTCCAGCTCCGCAATCCGGGCGTCCTTCGCGCTGTACGCCTCCGCCACCCCCGCGATCCTGGCATCGCTGATGTCGTAGGCTTGCCCCAGCTTGCCAAAGGCCTCCTGCGCCAGTTCCTCCAGCTCCGCCACCCGCTGCCGGTACTCCTGCTGCAGGCGTCCATTGTTAATGAACAGCACCGCCGCCAGCACCAGCAGGACCACATTCAGGGCCACCGAGAGCCAGCCAAAGCCGCGCTGCGGCGCCCGCTCGGCCTCACGCTGCTCCACCTGCTTGCGCTCGCCGCGCTTGGGGCGGGTGACCGCTGCCGCCGGCGGAACCAGTTCAATTGCGTCCGTGTATAGCCAATACCCGGCAACCGGGGCTAGCGTATCGTCCGCCCACTGGTAAAACCCGCGGCGGTCACCCGCCGGGTCGACCACATAGATCACCTGCCAGGGCAGGGTGAAATGGTACTTCGCAAGCGAGATATCGTAGTTAGACAGCCCAAGGCCGGTGCCGGGATGGGTGAGCCACCAGCCGACGATCTTCTCCTGCGGATACCGCTCCGCCTTTTCGCGGTAAATTTCCGCCCAAACCTCCGGCGTAAAGGACAGGGAAGTCTCCTCCGCCCCTCGGGGCCTAACCGTCAGCGCCGCGCTGATCGTCAGCTGCCGTTCCTCCCCGCTGCCGGCAATCTTCCCCAGCAGCACCCCACCCAGCTGCCGGGTCGTATCGCTCCCGGCAAAACTATCCACCTGCGCGGCTACCTCCCGCTGCAGGTATATCCGCAGATCGCCCGGCCGAACCTCCCCTACCGGCTCCGGCGACTGCTCCGGCGGCGCAACCTCCGGTACCGGGGTCTCGCCACCCTCCGGCAACCCGTTGTCTGCTTCGGACATCCCTATTCCCCCCGTCGCCCGTATTCGGCTCTGCCCCAAAATCCTCTCTGCCAATGGATTCGCCGCCTCCGGGTCAAATCCTCCAATAAAACCCAAATATATCCGGTAAAAAAAGGACCCCCACCGGGGCCCTTTCCTTACTACCGATAGCCTGGGAAAGAGGTAAACATCTGGTTGATCGCGCCGGCGTCGTAGATCGCGCTCTTGGCGTAGCCCGTCTCCCCGGCCCAGGTGTACCGCGAGAGGTTGAAGCCGGCCCCGGCCGTGTGCAGGGCGATAATCTCGTGCCCGCCGTCTTCGGTCTGGTTTACCGTAAAATACAGACTCCCCAGTTGGACATACCCGGCGAAGAGCGGGTACACCTTGTCGCCATCCTCCACCAGCAGCAGCCAGTTTTGCCCGTCGTCCCACATAATCTCGCCCTTGCGGTCCCGCTGGGCGGCGGTCAGCAGCTCCACCGTCTCGCTGCCCCCGTCCCCATCCAGGTCGTCGGTGTACAGCGCGAGGCTGGTCCACTCACCCACCAGACGGGGATCCACCGTGGCCGCAATCATCTCCGGCGGCTCCGGTTCCGGTTCCGGCGGCGCCTGGGTGGTACAGCCCGTAATGGCCGTTACCAGGAGAGCCAGCAACGCCAATCGCATCCATTTCTTTTGCATCTTCATGCCTCCCTGCGCCATTTTTCGGTTCTACATCTAAGATACCGGAAAGCGGTTACGGAAGAATACCATAAAGGTTACGAAATTGTAAACTATCAGATGTGCATCCCGTACTCGATGGTCCGCCGTTCCTGCTCCGCCGCCTCCCGGCCGCAAAGCTTCTCCACCAGGTACAGCGCCATATCGATGCCGGAAGAAACCCCGGCTGAGGTGATGATCTTCCCTTCGTCCACCACTTTTTCGTTCACTACATTCAGGCCTGGGTATTTCTGGCGCAGTGCTTCGCGGCGGCCGTGGTGGGTAGTCACCGTCAGGCCGCCGAGTAACCCCGCCCCGGCCATCAGATAGGTGCCGGTGCAAAC
>CAZHIT010000299.1:2009-2608 GCA_964533125.1 uncultured Candidatus Sumerlaeota bacterium | reverse complement strand
CCCGAGCGAGCGGAGCAGTTCCTCGTTTTTTGGATTGTCCGGTGTCGGCTGATACAGGACTTCCTGCCGGAAGGGAAAGCGAACATCCGATGCCAAAACGGTCCCATACTGTGCCGGGTACTGCCGCTTTTGCCACCCGGGAGCGGAGAGATGACCGGCGGTCAGTCGCCCGTCGTCGCTAAAAGTCGTCGGGGTTAGCCGATCGGCCGGGACTGGCTTCCTCCCGGGCATTCTCGATATACCGGACCACATCCCCCACGCATTTAAACCCTTGGACGTCCTCATCCCAGATGGTTACCTGCAGCATCTTCTCCCAGTCGATGACCAGCTTGGCCAGAGTGAACGCATCAATCCCGTTGGCTTTGGACAGCTCGGTCCCCGGGGTAATCTCATCTTCATCCAGTTCAGCGACGGCGGTCAGGACGGCGGCAACCTTGGCGAAAACCATATTTATCCCTCCCAGTATCAATCGAAGGCCCGGTCGGTTACAGCAGCGGGCTGATCTCGCCGGTATAAAACAGGTTCAGCCGGTGGAGCGCCCGGGTGCAGGCGATATACAAAAGGCGACGGTCGTCTTCCGTATGGTAATGCTCCCGGTC
>CAZHIT010000299.1:0-1999 GCA_964533125.1 uncultured Candidatus Sumerlaeota bacterium | reverse complement strand
CCAAGTAAATCGGCATGACCATTACTCCGCTTAAGTCGCCAAGCCCTTCATCCGTTATCAGTTTCAGGTCAACTTGCCGGCGCAGGCGCCGATACAGAGAAAGAGCATGGCTGGCCGTCTTGGCGATCAGACAGACCGACTGGCAGCCTTTCTCCCGGCAGACCCCGATTTCGTCCACCAGCCTGCCCACAAGTACCTGTCGGTTTTCGGCGGCGAAGGCGGCCGGCGGATCGCCATGCCGGCCAAAATCGCTGGGCCTCTTTCCGGGCGGGAGAAACCGGGCGCTGTACGCCATAATCTCACTGGTACACCGGAAGCTTTTATCGAGAGTAACCAGAGTGGATTTCTCCTTGCCGAGGGTGCGCCGGATGGCGTCGTACTGCGCCCGGTCAGCGGACTTACCGAGGGTTTGGTTGATATCGCCCACCACGGTATAGCGGGAGCGGGGGAAAAGGAGGTTTAAGAGGGCGAAATGCAGGGGAGAGTAGTCCTGCGCTTCGTCCAGCACCACCTGCTTAATTCCCCGGTAATCGGTGCTGCCCGCAGTCAGCAGGTGCAGGAGCGCCACCGCCAGCGCATCCGCGTAGGGCAGGCAGTCGGAGCGCAGGCTGGCGCGGGTATAGTCGATGATCTCCCCGATATTCTCCGGCAGTTCGATCCCTTTGGCCAGACGCAGGAAGTAGTTTTGGCCGCGGAAGAGCTTTCGGTAAAGAGCCAGGGGATTGAGCACGGTGAAGCCCCGGATCGTGTTAATCAGCACCGTGCTCTCATGAATCGACAGCATCCGGGCGACTTCGGGTACTTCCAATCCGTGTCCCGGCAGGTCGGCGACCAGTTTTTGCAGTTTTTCCAGCCGGCCCGGGCGCCTTTCGTGTACCGTCTCCAGGATTGACCGTTCCAGTTGCTGCAAACGGAAGCGCAGGAGCGGTTGTTTTATCCCGCTTAAGACCTTGGCTTTTAATAACTGCCGGCTGGCAATGCACTCCCCAGCGTAAATCACATCGCCAAAGTCAATCCACCGCCGGGGGATATCCCGGACGAAGCGCTTTAGGATCGCGATGAACCGCTCCGATCCCTTAAATTCCAGGCTGCTCCGGATCAGTTCTTGCTCTTTCCCGTCACCGGCGGCGAGCAGGCGATCGATCATCTGGTTTCTGGTAAGGATTGCTTTGCCCGGCAGCACCTGGCTCAGAAGTGCCTCAAAGGTGACCGTGTGCACGTTCTTTTCGCCCAGGGCGGGCAGTACGAGGGAAATGTACTGGGCAAACAAGGGATTGGGCGAGATCAGGACAATTTCGTGCGCCGCCAGATTGGCGGTGAGTCCCTTATACATCAGGTAGGCGATCCGGTGCAGGGCAACGGTGGTTTTGCCGCTGCCAGCGGCTCCCTGCACGACCAGCACATCGGTTTCCAGATCGCGGATAATGCGGTCCTGTTCGTGCTGGATCGATTCGACAACCGTTTTCATTTGGGCGGAAGCGTTTTGGGACAAGAGCTTCCGGAGGAACTCGTCGATGATTTGGACGTCCGCATCGAAGAAATACTCGAGCTTTCCTATCCGGATTTCGTATTGCCGCTTTAAGGTGACTTCACCCGTGACCCGGCCAGCCGGGGCCTCATAAAAGGCTTTCCCGGCGCCAAAACGGTAAAAGACGCTGGCGATGGGCGAGCGCCAATCGTAAACGGCGATGGCATTGGCCTCGGGGTCGTCCAGGGAAGTCCGGCCGATATAGATTGGCTCCGCCGCCGGATCCCCGTCGAACCGGAAATCGATTCGGGCGAAATACGGCGAAGCGATCGCTTGCTCCAGCCGCCAGACCGTAGCGGCATCCTTTTCGTATTCGGCCAACCGGTCGGACACCGGGTTGGCGTACTGATTCAATTCGACCAGGTCCTCAAAGCCATCCGCCGACCACAGATCGGCGACCGTATGCGTCACCCCCTCGAACATTTCCCGTTTGGCTGCGATGATCCGGGCTTTGTTGGCCTCATTCCTGGC
>CAZHIT010000298.1:0-2642 GCA_964533125.1 uncultured Candidatus Sumerlaeota bacterium | reverse complement strand
CGTCGATAATGTAGTGTTTACGGTCGCCGAGGAGGAAGCGGAGAACTACCGCAAATTGCCCGCCAAGGTGCTGAAGGTCGCGCTGGTGCGGCGGGCGGGGCATCCGTTCATCAACCAATGGGCGCTCCCGGGTGGATTTATCCGGGAGAACGAAGCCATCGAAGCCGCGGCTATCCGCGAACTGCGGGAAGAGACCAATATCGGCAACATTTACTTAGAACAGCTGTACACCTGGGGGGCTCTTGGGCGGGACCCCCGGGACCGGGTGATCAGCTGCTCCTACCTTTCGCTCGTCGACAGCTCGCTGCTCGACCTCCGCGCGGGCGACGATGCCGCCGAGGTTAAGTGGTTCACCATCCGGGAAAGGGTGGTCAAAGAAGAAAAAGTCCGGACGGAGCCGGGACACTCGCTGCGCCAGTGGATTACCTTGAACCTGACCAATGGGCCGACGGTACTGACCCCGACCATCCGGGTCACCCGGTCCACCGAGGGGAAAGTACGCCGCGTGGAGCGGGAGGTCATTGATCGGCAGGGAACCGCCTTTGACCACGCCGTGATCCTGCAGTACGGCCTGGAGCGCCTGCGGAACAAACTGGATTACACCGACATCGCTTTTGCGCTCATGCCCGAGTTATTTACCCTGACCGAGTTGCAGCAGGTCTACGAGATCATCCTCAATCGGGAGCTACTGGCGGCTAATTTCCGCCGAAAGATCGCACCGCTGGTCACGGAAACCAACCAATACCGGCGGGAAAGCGGGCACCGGCCGGCTAAGCTGTTTCGCTACCATGCCGGTTGGGCAGTGGGTGGGCTCTAGTCTCAGGCCGGGGGCGCAGGGGAGCCATAATCGGATGACTGGGAAGGTGGGAGAGAAATGAGGCTGCGCGGCTGGAGTAAGTTTGAGCTTGGATGGCTGGTTTCCTTTTCGGCGGTTGCCTTGCTGTTATCGCTGCTTTGGCGAGACACCTTGTTCGGGTTTACGGTGTTCCTCTCCGGGGTGATTTGCGTGGTGCTGGCGGCGAAGGGAAATATCTGGACCTACAGCTACGGTATCTATAACTCCCTGGCCTATGCCTGGGTCAGTTATCAAAACGGCCTGTACGGGGAGACCATGCTTAACGCCCTCTACTATTTTCCGATGCAGATAGTCGGCTGGTTTCTCTGGCAGAAGAACATGAGCGGCAGCTCCGTGCGGATGCGTAAACTTAGCGCCCGCTCCGCTTGGGCCGTGCTGGCCATCAGTGTCATCGGCACCGCCGGGTACGGCTATTGGCTTTCGACCCTGCCCGGGCAAAACACCCCCTTCATGGACGCTCTGACCAATACGCTCTCGATTATCGCCATGATCCTGATGGCCCAGCGCTACTCGGAGCAGTGGACGCTCTTCATCGTCGTCAACGCAGTTTCCGTGGTTATGTGGGGCTATCGCCTCTTGGCCGGTAACCCGGACGCAGCGACTATGGTGCTGATGTGGGGTGCCTATTTGGTTAACAGTGTGTACGGTTTCCGGCTTTGGAACCTGGGTGCGGCGGCCCAGCCGGATGCGGCAAAGCCAACCGCGGCACAGGAAAGCGGGGGAATAACCGGATGAGCGACAAAAAAGTCGGGCTGACTCTGGGGAAATTTGCCCCTTTGCACCGGGGGCATCAGTACCTAATCGAAACCGCCCTGGCCGAGATGGACGAACTGGTGCTGATCATCTATGCGGCGGACGAAACAGAGGTACCCTTAAGTGTCCGGTCCCGATGGCTACGGCAGCTGTATCCGCAGGTGAAAGTGCTCGAAGCCTGGGATGGACCGCAGTGCATCGGGGACACGCCAGAGATCCGGGCTAGGCAGGAAAACTACATTCTGGGGCAGCTCAGGGGCCAGCGGATCACTCATTTTTACTCGAGCGAGTTCTATGGGGAGCACATGAGCCGGGCGCTGGGGGCGGTGAACCGGCAGGTCGACCCGGCCCGGGTCAGATTCCCCATTTCCGGCACCCAGGTGCGGCGCGATACCTACGCTTGCCGGGCTTACCTGGATCCGCTGGTTTACCGGGCTCTGATTGCCCGGGTCGTCTTCCTGGGGGCGCCCGGGACAGGGAAGTCGACCATCGCCGAAGCCTTGGCCCGGAGGTATGCCACCGTCCATATGCCCGAATACGGCCGGGAGTATTGGGAAGCCCATCAGCAAGATCGGCGGCTCAGCCCGGAGCAGTTGGTTGAGATCGCCCGCGGTCATATAGTCAGAGAGGACCGCCTGGCCGCTGAAGCCAACCGGTACCTCTTTGTAGATACCAATGCCATCACCACTTATATGTTCGCCCTCGACTACCATGGCTTTGCGCTGCCGGAGCTGGAAGAACTGGCGCTCCGGGCAGCGGCTCGGTATGACCTGGTGTTCCTTTGCGGCGCGGACATTCCCTACGCCGATACCTGGGACCGCTCGGGGGATGTGAAACGGCTGGTCTTCCAGAAGAGGATTGTGGCGGACCTGAAGGAGAGAAGAATCCCCTACATTGATTTGGAGGGTACCGTTGAGGAGCGGGTCGGCGTGGTTGGGTCGGTTCTGGAGCGGTTTCGGAAGTATGAGAGCCAGTCGGTGTTTCAGAATAGGGGATAAGTGGGGGTGTGGGGGCGGGCGGCAGCATAGAGGGA
>CAZHIT010000297.1:0-2673 GCA_964533125.1 uncultured Candidatus Sumerlaeota bacterium | reverse complement strand
GCGGCGACGGTTGACGCCGGGGAGGGGCTGGAGCACCGAGTGCTCACCGCCGCCCGGCAGGCGAACTCGCTGCCGGACCTGCTGCGGCGGATCAAAACCAAGCGCTATACCCTCACCCGCATCCAGCGTCTGCTGCTGCACGCCCTGTTACGGTATACGGCCGCGGACGCCGACCTCTTTGCCGAGACCGGACCGCAGTACTTGCGGGTGCTCGGTTGCTCGGCCCGAGGGCGGGAGTTGCTCCGGACTATGCGGGAAAATGCTGCCCTGCCCCTCCTCCACCGCCTGGCCCCCAGTCTGCGCCAGGTCCCGCCGGAGGTCCACCCGGTGGTTTTCCGACGGATGCTGGAGCTGGATATCCTGGCCACCGACTTGTACTCGCTGGCGCTGCCGGACCCACGCTCCAGGGTGGGCGGCCGGGACTTCACGACCAGTCCGCTTAGACGCTGACGACCGCCGCTTCCCATGTCCCCTCCTCCCGCTGGCATATAATCCACCTGCCCCCAATATATATAGAGCATACCGCGGGTCGGTCTTTGGGTACCACGCGTAAGTCGGGAGGGGACAAAAATGAAGCTCCGGTCGCTTTTACCTCGCTTCCTAACCTATCTTGCCGCCGGCGCCGCGGTCCTAATCACGGTTGCCATGGTGCAATACCCGGAGATCGCGTACCGGTCGGCCATCAGCGGGCTCAAAGTGTGGTGGGAAATAGTTTTCCCGGCCTTGCTGCCCTTCTTTGTCATTTCGGAAATCCTCATGGCTCTAGGGGTCGTCCACTTCATGGGCGTCTTTCTGGAGCCATTGATGCGCCCCCTGTTTAATGTCCCCGGGGTCGGCTCCTTCGTCATGGCCATGGGCCTCGCTTCCGGGTACCCCATCGGCGCGATTCTCACGGCCAAACTGCGCCGCCAAAACCTGTGCACACCCACCGAGGGCGAGCGCCTCATGTCCTGCGCCAACACGGCCGATCCTTTGTTCATGGTGGGAGCGGTGGCCGTCGGGATGTTCGGCAATCAGAAGCTAGGCGTCACAATCGCCCTCGCGCACTATATCTCCACCATCATCGTCGGCCTGCTCCTCCGCTTTTACCGGCGGGGTGACCCCATTACCCCTGGCATCGCCGCCGCAAAACACGGCAATGTCTTCGTCCGCGCCCTCCAGGCCCTGTACCAGGCCCGCCAGGACGACGGCCGGCCGTTTGGGCAAGTCCTGGGCGACGCTATCCGTTCCTCGGTCAACAGCTTGCTCGCCATCGGGGGTTTCATCATCCTCTTTTCGGTAACCATCCGGATATTGTACGTGGTCGGCGTCATCAACTTAATTGCCCTGGCCCTGGCGGCGGTCTTCAAGCCGCTGGGGGTGACCGAAGCCATGCTGGCGGCGATTACCAGCGGTTTGTTCGAAATCACCATCGGCACTCAGCTCGCCAGCCAAGCCGCAGCACCGCTGGGGCAAAGGCTGATGGTCACGAGCGGCATTATCGCCTGGAGCGGTCTCTCGGTGCTCGCCCAGGTCGCGAGCATGATCCAGGGCACGGGGATGCGGATGACGCCCTTCGTGGTGGCCCGTTTTGCCCACGCCATCCTCGCCGGCGGCGTTACCGTGCTGCTGCTGGGCCCAGGCTACGATTATGTCAGCGCCCTGTCGCTGCCCGCTTTCATCCCCGAGGCCGTCGCATTCTCCTGGAGCAACTGGCCGCTCGCCTGGCAGTACCTCGGCGCCAAGTTTGCCGCCATGACCGCTCTGCTCTTTGGCAGCGCCCTGGGCCTCTCGCTCTTAAACGGCCTGCAGCGCCTGAAATCCAGGTTCTTTCACTAATAAAAACGCAATATCGAGAAGAGATGCACCGGCCGGTGCATCTCTTTCTACTTCATCGCCTTCAGTTCATCCCGGGCGCTGTTGATCGACTGCAGAATCCGGGTCAGTTCTTCCTGCGCTTTTACCAGCAGTTCGTCGGCGTAGTCGTTGGCCCCCAGGCGGATATCCTGGGCGACTTTGCGGGCCTTGGCCACAATCTCGTTCGCCTGCTCGTTCGCCAGGCGGTTGATTTCGCTTTCTTCGGAAATCTTCTCGATGTAGCTCTTGGTTTCTTTAACCACGTTTTCGGCTTCCTGGTGCGCTTCCTGCAGCACCTTTTGGCGTTCTTTCACGATCCAATGGGCCTGCTCAACTTCGTCCGGCAAGGTGCTGCGCAGTTCATCGACCAGTTTGAGGATTTCGTTTTCACTTAACAGGATTTTGTCGGTTAAGGGCACCCGAAAACTGCCGGTAACCAGGGTCTCCATTTTCTCCAACACCGTCAGGATTTCCATGCTTCTCCTCCTTGCCGTCTCCGCTTCTGCACCTCAAGCGTTTTTTCCTTCAGCTTCTGCTCTACCAGTTCCGGCACCAGCCCGGTCACCGACCCGCCCAGCATCGCGACTTCTTTAATGATGCTGGAGCTGATGTAGATGTTTTTGCTGCTGGCCATTAAAAACACGGTATCCGTCTTGGGGTTGAGCTTGCGGTTCATTAGAGCCATCTGGGATTCGATTTCAAAATCGCTGACCCCCCGCAAGCCCCGGACGATCACCTTGGCCTGCCGCGACTGGACGAAATCGCCCAGCAAACCCTGGAAAGAATCGACCTGCACGTTAGGCAGGTGCCGGGTCATCGCCCGGATAATCTCCACCC
>CAZHIT010000296.1:0-2678 GCA_964533125.1 uncultured Candidatus Sumerlaeota bacterium | reverse complement strand
CCTGTATTTTGCGATCACCCTGGAAGACTACCGGCGGGAGCGTTTTCTGGCTTTTTTAAACCCCTGGGCTGACCCCTTGGGAGATGGTTTCCACATCATCCAGTCGCTGTACGCGCTCGGGTCCGGCGGGCTCTTTGGTCTGGGCTTGGGGCAAAGCCGGCAGAAGCTGTTTTACCTGCCGGAGCGGCACACGGACTTTATTTTCGCCATCCTGGGGGAAGAACTCGGGTTCATCGGGACGGTGGTGGTGTTGGGTTTATTCTTCTTTGTCGCCTGGCGAGGGTACCGCATCGCGATTACGGCGCCGGACACCTACGCTTCGCTGCTGGCGGTTGGGATTACCACCATGATTACCCTGCAGGCGGTGATCAACATCGCCGTGGTGACCGGGTCCATGCCGATTACCGGCATCCCGCTGCCCTTTATCAGCTACGGCGGTTCTTCACTGCTGCCGACCATGGCGGCGGTCGGGGTGCTTCTGAATATCTCCAAATACACGAAATACTAAGCGGCGGCGGGTCAAAAGGGAGTGGGAAGAGTGCGCATCGTTATCACCGGTGGCGGTACCGGCGGCCATGTTTACCCGGCGCTGGCTTTGGCTAATGCCCTGCGGGAGCAGGTACCGGCGCCGGAGATTTTGTTTGTCGGCACCAAAGCGGGTTTGGAAGCGGAACTGATCCCCAAGGCCGGCTACCGGCTACAGACGATTGTGGTGAGCGGCATCGAGCGGCGGTTGTCGCTGGCGACCCTGCGCTCGTTTTGGGATATGGGGGTGGGCGGGGTGCAGGCGGCGGCGATTTTGCGCCGCTTCCGGCCTCAGGTGGTGATCGGCACCGGCGGCTATGTCTGCGGGCCGGTGGTACTGCTGGCGCATCTCGCCCGGATCCCTACCATGATATTGGAGCAGAATGTGATCCCGGGGGTAACGAACCGGCTATTGGGGAAGGTCGTGGACCGGGTGGCCGTGACCTATGCCGAATCGGCCCGGTACTTTCCGGCCCGGGCGGGAGTGACGGTGACCGGGAACCCGATCCGCCGCGAACTGTTGGGGGTGAACCGGGAGACCGCCCGGAGGAAACTGGGCGTTCCGGCGGCGGTCAGGCTCATCCTGGCGGTGGGTGGCAGCGTGGGGGCCCAGCGGCTGAACGAGGCGATGCCGGACCTGATGGCGGCGTATGCGGGTAATCCGGCACTCCAAATCCTCCACGTCACCGGGAAAGACAAGTATGCGGACATGCTGTCGGCTTTGGAAAAGCGTGGGATAAATTACCAGGCAGCCGGAAATATTAGAATCGAACCGTACTTGTACGAGATCGCGGATGCGTACGCGGCGGCCGACCTGGTGGTGTGTCGGGCCGGCGGGATTACTTTATCGGAAATTACGGCCGTGGGACTGCCGGCGGTAATTGTTCCTTACCCGCACGCGACCGACAACCACCAGTATTACAACGCCCGGCACCTCGAGCAGGAGGGGGCGGCGGTATTGATTGCGGACCAGGAACTGACCGGCGCAAGGCTGACCGCTGCCGTCAGGGATCTGTTAGGCGGCGGTAAGCTGCCGGCCATGGCAGCGCGGAGCAAGGCCCTGGGGCGACCGGACGCTGTGGACCGGATCAGGGAAATGGTGATGGCGCTCGCGGCCGGGCGGAGATAGAGGCAGCCGGCCGGGCGGGACGATCACCCAGGTTTCGGGTCTATGGCTTGGCGCTTGCTGCCGGTAATCCGGCGCTTGGTGTGCGGGATCAGGGTGTGGAACAATGGGATCTGCCCAGGCGGCGGACAAGCCTCCGTGACCCATTTGTCCCGGATTAGCCGGGATTCACACCCGGTACACCTGGTGCATAGTATGGGATGGCAGCAGTCCGGTTCGGGTTGAGACCTGGCTTGGAAGCTGGAAGGAGATGAAAGCAGATGCTCAAGGGAATGAGCAAGATCCACTTTGTTGGGATCGGCGGTACCGGCATGAGTGGAATCGCCAAGGTGCTGCACGCTCTGGGGAAAACGGTGTCCGGATCGGACCTGCAGGTTTCGGATGTGACCCACCGCCTGGAGGAGTTGGGAATTAAGGTCTTTTTCGGCCACGCGGCGGAAAATATCGCCGGGGCCGATTTGGTGGTCGTTTCTTCGGCCATTCCGGCCACCAACCCGGAGGTTATGGCTGCCCGGGACGCCGGGGTGCGGGTTTGGCAGCGGGCCGAGATGCTGGCGGCGATTATGCGGCGGCAGCGCGGGATCGCCATCGCCGGAGCCCACGGCAAGACGACGACGACCTCGATGATTGCGTTGGTCCTGGAAAAGAGCGGGCTCGATCCGACCGTGGTCATCGGCGGGGAATTAAACGACATCGGCGGCAACGCCAAACTAGGGCATGGAGAATACCTGGTGGCGGAAGCGGACGAGAGCGACGGGTCGTTTTTGAAGCTGGGGCCAGAAATCGTGGTGGTGACCAACGTCGAAAACGACCACCTGGACTATTACGGCGACGTGGAGCATATCGTAGCCGCCTTCCATACCTTCCTGCACAATATCCCGCTGAACGGGCTCGCGGTGGTCTGCGCCGATGACCAGAATATCCGCCGGCTGCTGCCGACCCTGGATAAACCGTACCTGACCTTCGGTCTCAAGGAAAAGGCGTCATGACTTAGCGCCCGGCTTGTTTAGCCCGGCGGAGAACCATG
>CAZHIT010000295.1:0-2752 GCA_964533125.1 uncultured Candidatus Sumerlaeota bacterium | reverse complement strand
AACAGCTATTACCCTCAGCAGACGGCCAGGGGCGGGTGGTGGCAGTGGAGTTTATGGCGGATACCCCGGCCATCCGCAACCAAATCCGGGAGGGCGTCGAGCACCAACTCTACTCTTCCATCCAGACCTCCCGCAACCTCGGGATGCAGACCATGGACCAGTCCTTGGCGGAACTATACCAGAGCGGTAAAATCACCAAAGAAACGGCGATTGAGTACTGCATCGATAAAGTCGAGCTGGATCGTTTGCTTTCCCGGAGCACCGGCGGCTTCAATACCGCCAATCCGTGGAAATAGTTTAGCGGGAACGGACCAGGCGTACCTCCTGCACGGGGACCGGGGGAGGCTGGCCGTTTGATCATTTGCGTGGCAGCAGCCTGGTCCGGGAGGGTGCAGGGATGGCAGTATTCAACTATGAAGTTATGGACCGGGCTGGCAATATCACTACCGGCCAAATGCAGGCCGAAGACAGCCAGACGGTGCTAAACCGCCTTCGCAACCAGGGCTTGATGGTGGTCGAGGTCACGGAGGTTGCGGTTAAGACCAGCAAGGGTTTGTTCCGGCGGCAACGCAAGGTCAATATCGGCGACTTGAGCATGTTTAGCCGCCAGTTGGCCTCCATGCTGGACGCCGGTATTCCCCTCACCCGGGCCCTGTTCACCCTCAGCGCCGAATCGGTTAATCCCCAACTGCGGGAGGCCTTGCAGCGTATCGCGGTGGAAGTGGAGGCCGGGCAGAGCTTCTCGGAAGCCCTGAAGAATCACACCAAAATCTTCTCGAATCTGTACGTGGGGATGGTCAGCGCCGGCGAAATCGGCGGTAGCCTCGATAAAACCCTGCTCCGACTCTCCGATCAGCTCCAAAAGGACAAAAACCTGCGGGACAGCATCCGGGCTGCCACCTTCTACCCATCGATGGTGCTGTCGTTCTCCGTTATCCTGATGATCGTCATGCTGGTGTACCTGGTACCGGTGTTTATGGGGATGTTCCCGCCGGGGACCAAACTTCCCCTGCCGACACAGATCATCGTGCTGCTATCCAACTCGGTCCGGTTCCGCTGGTACATCTGGCTGGTTGCAGCGATGGCCGGACAGTATGGTTTCCGGTCTTTTTTCGGGAGCACAGCCGGGCGGGCGCTTTGGGACCGACTGCGCTTTCGGGTGCCGGCCTTTGGCCCCATCCTGCACAAGGCCGCCATCGCTTCCTTCGCCCGCACCTTCTCCACCCTGCTCCTGGGGGGTATCTCGGTCATGCAGGCGCTGGAGGCCTCTGGCGCCGCTTCCGGCAACAGTCTGGTTATCGGGGCGGTCGGCCACGCCCTGGAGCGGATTCAGGAAGGCAAGAATATCGCCCAGCCCCTGGAGGCCAGCGGTATTTTCCCCCCCCATGACCATCAGCATGATCGCTGTCGGGGAAGAGACCGGGCAGTTGCCCACCCTGATGCAGCGCATTGCGGAGTTCTACGAGGAAGAAGTGGCGACGGCGACCAAGGGCCTCGCAGCCCTGATCGAACCCTTGATGCTGATTTTCGTCGGGATGTCGGTCGGCGGCATGGTTATCGCTTTGTATCTGCCGATATTCTCGGTTGTAGCTACGGTTGGAAAGTGAGCGTGGGGCCATGGACGATACGATTTCCAGCCGTCCGGTTGCCAACGCTGCCTTAGAAGCGGCCGCCTTGGCCTATACCCAAACGCGCAGCCAGGCTGACCTGGAGCGGGTTGTTGAAGCCGGCGCACCTTTGGTAAGGCACTACGCGGCGGCGCTCGCCCGCAAGGCCAAGCCCGATGACTGTATCCAGGCGGGGTACGAGGGGCTACTCAAGGCCGCCGGCCGGTATGACCCGGCGCGGGAAGTACTCTTTGCCACTTACGCTTCCTATTGGATCATCGGTGAGATCCGCCGGGAACTGCGCCGGGAAGCGACCTTCGTTCTCCCGGGCTGGCTGGTCGATTTGCAGTACCGGATCAAACGCAAGAGCGATGAGCTGCGGCAGGAAAGTGGCTCCGAACCGGATCTGCCCGAACTGGCCGCCGCCTTAAACATCGCCGAGGCTGGCATCGTGGAGGCCCTGACGGCGGGGCAGGTGCCATTCGCGGAGATCGATCTCCGGCAAATCCGGAGTCTGAGTTACCGTAGTTTTGAGTTGCCGCTCGAGGACCGGATCACCCTGCATCGGGCGGTAGAGCGCTTGGGCGACCTGCCCCGGAAAGTGATATCCCGCATTTTCTACGGCGGGAAAACGCAGGCCGAAACCGCCGCCGAGCTTGGTTTGTACCAGCGGCGGGTTTCCCGTATCCTCAAGCGGGCCTTGAGGGATTTGAAGCAAGACATCGATCAGTAAGCTACCGGCCGGAGGAGGTGCGTACCGTGCGGTTACCCTGGGAGAAGAATAGCTTAGTCGGAGTGGAAATTGACGATGGCATGGTGCGGGCGGTGGAGTTAATCCAGCAGGCCGGCGAGCACCGTCTGCTTAACTGGGGCAGCGGCCCTTTGCCGGCGGGAGCCGTCCAGGAAGGGATCATCACCGAGCCCGAGGTGGTGGGGCAGGCCCTGGCCGCCCTGTGGGATCGGATCCGGCTGAAAAGCCGGAATATCATCCTGGGTGTGGCCAATCAGAATGTCCTCGTCCGGTTTGCCTCTTTCCCCAAAGTACCAGAAAGTAAGATCGACAGCTTCATCCGCAACCAGGCCCAGACCTCGCTGCCGGTCGCTCTCAACTCCACCGTCTTAGATTATTCGGTTATCGGCGAGAC
>CAZHIT010000294.1:0-2794 GCA_964533125.1 uncultured Candidatus Sumerlaeota bacterium | reverse complement strand
GTTGACTATCTCAAACAACCCAAAAAATATTCGCGTTTTGGCGCCAAACTCCCCGTCCGCCGGCCCAGGCTGGTACCCCAGCGTGGTCAGCTGCTGCTGCAGTTCCTTTACATCGCTGCCCGTATCCCCTTCCCGCAGCGAACGGCTGCCCAAGGCGGCTAAAACCGGCGCGGGGTTGAGCGCCGCAGCCGCGAGGCAGAGCAGGACCAGCACAGCGGTCATTCGTATCCGGTGCATCGGTTTCCCTCCTTGCATCCACAGTTATCCTACTCTGGCTAATATCCCCAAGCATGGTCGCCGGTATACCCAAAATGCGCGGTGAAATGAAAAACCACCGCCACGCGATGGTTTGGTTCAGTGCTTAACTTATTTCTGAAGCAGGCGCAATATCTCCGGCACCGCCGCGGCAGCGGCCTGGGCCCCCCGGGCAATGAACTCCTTCTCCTGGGCCAAAGCCAGCAAGCTTAAGTTGCCCAGGTCCGGTTTAATCACCACATCCGCTTTGGTCAGCACCTGGGCCGCGCTTTTGCGCTGCATAATCTCGATGCTTTGGATGATGATCTGAAAGATGTTGGCCGCCCGCTCGTTGATGCCGACGAAATTGTTTAGGTCCACCGCGACGATGATATCCGCTCCCATCGCCCGCACCACTTCGACCGGAATGTTGTCCACCAATCCGCCGTCCACCAGGAGGCAATGCTCGTGGCAGTACACCGGCGAAATAATCCCCGGGACCGAGCAACTGGCCCGGATGGCCTGGATGAGACTGCCTTCCCGCTGCACCACCTCTTCGCCGGTCAGGAGGTTGGTGGCGACAATCGCGAGCGGCAGGCGCAACTGGTCAAAGGTGATGCGGCCGATGAACTCCGCCAGATAATCCTCCAGTGGCTTGGCGCTCACCAGGCCGTCTACGGGAAAGCAGAGCTTGGCCAGATCGCCCCAACTGGTGGCGGCCATATGGCGGGCCATCTCCGTCGCCGAACGTCCGGCGGCGTAGAACGCGCCGATGATGCTCCCGCTGCTGGTGGCCGCCAGGTAATCGATCCCGATCCCGGCCTCCTCCAGCACCTGCAGCACCCCAATATGGGAAAAAGCCCGGGCCATGCCGCCGCCGAGGGCCAGTCCAATTTTGGGGCGAAAAGTATGGCCGGGTTCCCCCCGGAGCTTTTCTCCCTGCGCCATTGTGCGCCACCTTCCCTGCTCTTGCGTCTAGTCTAATCCCAATTCACCGCGATCACCCCGGCGACACCACCGATTACCAAACCCAGAACCAGTCGGCTCGCGACGATCCGCCAATCCAAAGCTCCCTGCAGCAGATAGCCAGCGAGCACTGTAAGCGCGATAAACGTTGCGCCAGAGAGCCCCCCGTGCAGCCACCCCAACGCGGTTGCCCGCCGCCCCGCCGAGAGCGCCCCGGCGGTAATGCACAGAATCAGCACCAAGTCGGTGGTGATTGCCGGCAGCTTCTCGATCGACCAGTCGGACACGAAGATCATTATCCCCAGGATTATACACCCCAGCAGGGCCAGGAGCGAACTCACCATGGCTCCCCGGCCGATGACCGCCGGGCTGATGGTTACGCCGGCCGGTTTCTTCCGGTCATTGGCTGGTGTCTTGCGCATTCATACCCCTCCGCTTCTCCCCGGAATTTCCCTAAGATAATCTATTCCGGCTCGGGGCGGAGTATGCTTCCGGCCTTGGTCAGCGAATAACGCCTTCTATACGACCCGGGCAGCCAGATAACTGAGGGTTAGCAGGAGACCGCTTATGGCGTGGAGGGCGATGGTGCGTGCGCTGCTCCCGATCAGTTGCGGTAGCTCGGTGGGATTGCGGCTAAGCCCTGCCGCAGCCCGGACGGCCGCTGGGAGGGTCAGGAGCGTCAGCAGCGCCAACCTGGGCATCAGGCCAGCGCCTACCGCCAGGACGACGCTTAAATAGGTCAGAGCCAGGAGCCCATAATAGCCCCAGACCGCCCGCGCCGGGCCGATGCGGACGATTAAGGTCCGCTTCGCCGCCGCCCGGTCGGCCACGTAGTCGGGGAACTCGTTCACATAGAGGATGGCCACCGTCAGGAGGCCGACGGGTACTGACGCGACCACCACCACCCAATCGAGGCGCTGGGTCTGGACGAAATACGCGCCCGCCACCAGCAGCGGCCCGAAGCAAAACCCAACTGCCAGTTCCCCCAAGCCCCGGTACACCAGGCGCAGCGGCGGCGCGGTATAGGCGTAGCCGACAGCGATACCGGTGAGGACCAGGGCCATGACGGCCGGTCCCCGCACGATGGCCAGATACACCCCGATGCCGCCGGCCACCGCGAAGAGCAGGAGCGATAGCCGCAGGACCATTGCCGCCGAAAGTTCGCGCTCCACCAGAACCCCGGAACCCCCGCTGAAGGGGGTACGGGCGGTGTTGATGCCATCATTACCGCTTAAGTAATCGTAGACTTCATTGCCGGAATTTGCGCCGCAGTGGACGAGGATCGCTCCAAGGATCGTCAGAGCAAAATAGCCCGGGTGGAAATATCCGTCGTGCCAGGCCATCGCCGTCGCCAGGAGTACCGGGATCACTGAGACGGTCAAAAAACCAGGCGCCCTTATTGCCCGCAGCCACCGGTTCATCTTCTTACCAGCCATTGTCTATCCCCCATAGCCTGGAGCCCGAATGGCTTACCGCGCCTAAGCCGGTAAACAACATCAGTATACCAGCCCTTTGCTCTTTTGCCAAGATTGGATCCGATGACACCGCTAAGTGCGTTCCTTAACCTCGTCCAGCGAGCGCTTCCCGGCCGCCG
>CAZHIT010000293.1:0-2806 GCA_964533125.1 uncultured Candidatus Sumerlaeota bacterium | reverse complement strand
GCCGGAGGTTCCCCCGCCGGAGGAACTGTTTATGCTCCCGGCGGCCAAGGTCTTTGGCCTGACCATTAACCCGCAGCAACTGAACCAGATCCGACAGGAACGGTTAAAAACGATGGGCTTAACAGCGGCGGCCGAATACGCCAGCCTGGAGCGGATACTGCACGAACGGGAGTATGCCGAGAAGATTATGCGCCGCATTGGCTGCGCGGTGATTGATGTGTCCAATAAGGCCGTTGAGGAGACCGCCGGGAAGATTTTGGAGATTATCAGCAGGAGGGGAAAACATGAGTGAGAAAAAACTGCTCTATCGTTTTGGGGAAGGCAACGCCAGCATGAAAGCGATCCTGGGCGGCAAAGGGGCGGGGCTAGCGGAGATGACCGCTATTGGTCTGCCGGTACCGCCCGGTTTTACCATCTCCACGGACGCCTGCAACCAGTATAACCAACTGGGGCAGCAGTTCCCGGCGGGGCTGGAAGATGGGATTGCCGGGCAAATCGCCTGGCTCGAGGAGAAAACGGGCAAAACCTTTGGCGGCGGCGCTCTGCCGCTCCTGGTATCGGTGCGCTCCGGCGCGGCGATCTCCATGCCCGGTATGATGGACACCATCCTCAACCTGGGCTTAAATGACGCCACGGTCGAGAGCCTGACCGCTCAGACCGGCAACCGGCGCTTTGCTTATGATTGCTACCGTCGGTTTATCCAGATGTTCGGCGATGTGGTGATGAAGGTCCCCCAGCACGAGTTCGAGACCATCTTAGAAGATGCTAAGCAGCGCCTGGGTGTCAGGTACGATACCGAACTTGATGGCGCGGCCATGGAAGGCATCGTGGCCGAGTTCCAGCAAGTGATCCGGCGGGAAACAGGGACGGCTTTCCCCCAGGAACCCCGGGTTCAGCTCATCATGGCGATCCGGGCGGTGTTCGATTCCTGGAATAATCCCCGGGCCATCACCTACCGGAAGATCAGCCGCATCCCGGACGACCTCGGAACAGCGGTGAATGTCCAGGCGATGGTGTTTGGGAACATGGGCAACGACTGCGCCACCGGCGTGGCCTTTACCCGCAACCCGGCGAACGGCAAAAAAGAGCTGTACGGGGAATACTTGATTAACGCCCAGGGCGAGGACGTCGTGGCTGGGATCCGGACCCCGAAGCCGATCGTCGAAATGGAAGCGGAACTCCCGGCGGCGTACACCGAGTTTGTGCGGGTCTGCCAACTGCTGGAGAAGCATTACCGTGACGTGCAGGATATCGAGTTTACCATCGAGGGCGGCAAGCTGTATCTGCTCCAGACCCGCGGCGCCAAGCGGACCGCGAACGCGGCGGTGAAGATCGCGGCCGACTTGGTGCAGGAAGGGGTGCTTAGCCGGGAAGAAGCCCTGCTGCGGGTGGATCCGGCCCAGATCAGCCAGGTGATGCACCGGCGGATCGACCCGAACGCGGTGCTCCAGATTATCGCCACCGGCCTGCCGGCTTCGCCGGGGGCGGCATCCGGCATCGTCATTTTCGACGCGGACGAGGCGGAAAAGATTGCGGGCGAGGGCAAGAAGGTTATCCTGGTGCGGCCGGAGACCACTCCGGACGATATCCACGGTATGGTTGCCGCCCAAGGGATTCTGACCACCCGGGGCGGGATGACCAGTCACGCGGCGGTGGTAGCCCGGGGCATGGGCAAACCCTGCGTCAGCGGCTGCGAAGCGATCAAAGTGGATTTGGCCAAAAAAGAGTTCTACGCCGGGAGCGTCTGCGTGCGCGAAGGCGACGAAATCTCGATCGAGGGAGCCCAAGGCCAGGTCATTTTAGGGCGGGTGCCGATGATCGACCCCGAGCTGAGCCAGGAGTTCCAAACCATCCTGGAGTGGGCGGACGAAGTGAAGCAGCTGGGAGTCCGTGCCAACGCCGACACCCCGGAAGATGCCAAGCGGGCGAGAGAACTGGGGGCGACCGGGATCGGCCTCTGCCGGACGGAGCATATGTTCTTTGCGACCGACCGGTTACCAATCGTGCAGGCAATGATTATGGCTGAAACCACGGCCGAGCGGCAGTCGGCGCTCGATCGTTTGCTGCCGATCCAGCAGGGTGATTTTGAAGGCATTCTAATGGCGATGGACGGCTACCCGGTGACCATCCGCCTGCTCGATCCGCCTCTGCACGAGTTCCTCCCCAACGCCGAAGAAATTGTGGCGGAACTCGCGACGCTCCGGGCTCTGAACGGAGATAAGGCCAGGATTCTGACGCTCGAAAACCTGCTCCGCCGGGTCCGGTCGCTCGCCGAGTTTAACCCGATGCTGGGGCTGCGCGGGTGCCGGCTGGGCATCGTTTGGCCGGAAATCTACCTGATGCAAATCCGGGCCATTCTTCAGGCCACGATGCGTCTGTTGAAAAGCGGGTACAACCCCATGCCCGAGATCATGATTCCCTTGGTCGGGCACGAAAAAGAGCTGCAGGTGAACCGGGAGATGGTCGACCAGGTGGCCCGGGAGATCGAAGCCGCGACCGGAATCCAGTGCACCTATCCGGTCGGGACGATGATCGAGCTGCCGCGGGCTTGCCTGGTGGCGGACCGGATCGCGGCGGGGGCGGACTTCTTCTCCTTCGGCACCAACGACCTGACCCAGACCACCTTTGGCTTCAGCCGGGACGATGCGGAAGGTAAGTTCCTGCACAAATACGTGCAGGATAAGATTCTGCCCGAGAATCCCTTCGCGGTGCTGGACCGGGACGGGGTGGGCAAACTGGTGAAGATGGCCTGCGAGCTGGGGTGGAGCCAGAACCAGAACCTGAAGGTCGGGATTTGCGGCGCGCA
>CAZHIT010000292.1:2562-2814 GCA_964533125.1 uncultured Candidatus Sumerlaeota bacterium | reverse complement strand
CCTCGCCCGTGCCGAGTTTCTCCATCATCACCACCACATCATCCCCGGTGGGCATGCTGCTGCCGTAAGTGCCTTCAAAGTACACCGGAATCCGGCCGTTTAAGGCCATCTTCACGTCATCCACCATCTGGCCGCCGTTGGCTTCAATGGCCATGATGCCCTTAACCGTGCTGGGAATCATATCATAACCCTTCTGGGGGAAGGGCCAGGCCAAAATCGGGCGAATGAAGCCGATCTTCTTGCCCGTCTTTT
>CAZHIT010000292.1:0-2549 GCA_964533125.1 uncultured Candidatus Sumerlaeota bacterium | reverse complement strand
GGCGTCCTCGAGGTCCTTAGCTTCCCAGCGCTGTTCCGCCTTTTCAATGGCCGGGTATTTCTCCTTGTGGAAGTACTCGTATTTCTCTTCCGGCATCCCGGAGCTTACCATATTCCGCGGCCGGCCGGACGGACCGGTGGTCGCCCAGGCTTTCTTCGGAATCGAGTCCACATCCACGAACTCTTTTAAGGTCAGGGGCTCCATCACCTGGCCGATGAGACCATCGGCGTAGATGTAGGAGGGAATCCGCCACTTTTCGGAAAGTTCGAATGCGTCATACATCAGGTCAGCCGCTTCCTGCACCGAGCTCGGGCAGAACACGAGGCAGCGATAGCCGCCGTGCCCGCCGCCCTTGGTCGCCTGCCGGTAGCTGCTCTGAGTGGGCTGCAGACCGCCGATACCGGGGCCCCGCCGCGACATATCCACGATTACGCAGGGCGTTTCGGCCGCCGCGATATACGAAATACCTTCCGACTTCAAGCTGATGCCGCAGCTCGAGGAAGAGGTCATAGAGCGCACGCCGCAGGCGGCCGCGCCATAGACCATGTTAATCGCCGCGAGTTCGCTTTCGGACTGGACAAACGCGCCGCCGACTTCCGGCATCCGCTTGGACAAATACTCCGGCACTTCATTCTGCGGAGTGATGGGGTACCCGAAGAAATAGCGGCATCCGGCCCGGACGGCGGACTCGGCTACGGCTTCGTTCCCCTTCATGAGAACTTTTTTGCCTGCCATCTCGTTTATCTCTCCTTCATTCACTCTTTCTTTTACTTGTAGACCTCAATGGCGTTGTCGGGGCACATCCGCCCGCAGAAGCCGCAACCGATGCACTTCGCCTCATCGGTGCAGGTCGCCGGATGATAGCCGGCAGCGTTGATCTTCTCGGATAGAGCCATGATGCCCTTCGGGCAGGCTACGGTGCACAGCTCGCATCCTTTGCATCTTTCCTCGTTTACGACAGGTTTCGGCATTTTTAATCCTCCTTTCCCAACTGTACAGCCCAAAGTGGAATAGCGGTTACTTCAGCCAGTAATCACGCTTTTGGGCGGCCTTGTACTTCCCGCCTTTGTTGCCCGTGCGCATTACCCCGTCGTAGCCGCCGGAGAGCCAGGCCGGCACCATAAACAGGTCGAGTTTGAAGACCGGCTCGGCAAAATCCCCCGGTTTGACGTCCTGCGCCGTTGCTTCACTCATGGTGACGAAACGGATGGGCACCCCCAGAGAATCGGCCACCTGGCGGATGAGGACTTCCCCTTCCTGGATATCCGGAACGGTCGTCTCCACCCCGAGATTGGTATTATTGATCAGGCCGGTCGTCTTCAGCCTGGACACCCGCTCGATTTCGCTGATGATGTACTTGATTCCCTCATCCGTGCTGGTAAACGGCCGCTTGGTGTTGATGACGAAGTTGAACTCGTACGAACCTTCCGGCAGGAAGGGTTTGAACTGGCCGATGGCGATGGCGCCGAGCTTGTCGCCGCCCACATCCAAAACCACCTTGTTGTTGCCGCCCGCCTGCAGTGCCCGCAGCACGTCGGCCGGCATCGCCGGGCTGTCCGAACCCATGGGCGGGGCCACCACTTTAATCCCCTGCTCCTCGAGTTCAGCCCGCGCTTCCCGGGAACGGAAATACGGCGTTACGACATCCAGGTCGGCGAAGGTGACCTGGTACCCCGCTTCGGCCAGAGCCAAAGCGTAGTTAATGGCGATTTCCGTTTTCCCACTGCCGAAGGCGCCGATGAAGATTTCCACGCGTCGATCTGAAAACATTTTTACCATCCTCTCTAATTGTTGTCATAATCTGCCAAAAAAGTATTTCCACGTGCCAAAATAATACCTTGCAGATTATCTTTGGTCGAATCCGCAAGTTCTATCCGTGAAATAAGCAGATTGTAACCGCTTCTACCTGTGTTATTCGCTGAATTCCCGGAAAATCCTGCCCTGGCTGGAAATATTTTAGTCGGTTCCCCGGCCCGAAGACGAGCGTCAATCCAGGTCGACGTCCCACCGGTTACACCGGGCGCCCCAGCGCGAAATGACCTTATCCCCCACCAGTATTTCCACTACCTCGCAGTGATTCGGGCAGCCGGTGCACTCAAAGCTCCCGGTCTGGTACTTTAAGTCCATCACCCCAAAGCCCTTAAAGCGGGTCCGGCCGGCCTCGGCTGCGTCCTCTTTGGCCAAGAGCGCCGCGCCGATGGCCCCCATCACCCCGTAGTACTCGGGCACGATAACCTCTAGGCCCAACTCTTTCTGGAAGGCGGCTCGGATGCCCCGGTTCGCCGCCACCCCGCCCTGGAAGACCACCGGCCCCAAAATCTCTTTCCCCTTGGCCACGTTGTTTAAGTAGTTCCGCACCAGCGCCTCGCACAGCCCCCAAATAATGTCCGGGATCTGGTGCCCCAGCTGCTGCTTATGAATCATATCCGACTCGGCTAACACCGAGCACCGGCCGGCGATGCGCACCGGCGTGGCCGACTGCAGGGCCAGGGTCCCAAACTCTTCGATTGGGATACCCAACCGCTCCGCCTGGTGGTCAAGGAACGATC
>CAZHIT010000291.1:1619-2873 GCA_964533125.1 uncultured Candidatus Sumerlaeota bacterium | reverse complement strand
ATAGGATTAGCACTCTAACCAAGCGAGTGCTAATCCGCCCCGAATACGCTGAGGGAGGAGAATTGCTGTGACCGTCAAACCCTTCCAAGCCGAATCCAAACGGCTCCTGGACCTGATGATCAACTCCATCTACACCCACAAAGAGATCTTCCTGCGGGAACTGATCTCCAATGCCAGCGACGCCATCGACAAACTCTACTACCAGGCCTTAAGCGACGATAACCTCACCTTTAACCCCGGCGACTACACCATCCGCATCACCGCCGATAAAGCCGCCCGGACCCTCAAAATCACCGACACCGGCATCGGCATGACCAAAGAAGAACTCGAAGACAACCTGGGGGTCATCGCCCGGAGTGGTTCCCTCACCTTCCGCCAGGAAAACGCTCCCCGGGACGGCTACGACCTCATCGGTCAGTTTGGCGTCGGCTTCTACTCGGCCTTTATGGTCGCCGAGGTGGTCACCGTGGTCAGCCGGGCGCTCGCGAGCGACGCCGCCTGGCAATGGCAATCCCGCGGCGCCGAAGGCTACACCATCGAGCCCGCCGCCAAAGACAGCGTGGGGACGGAGATTACCCTGCAGCTGAAAGCAAACACCGAAGACGAGGATTACGACGTCTTCCTGGACGAATACCACCTCCGCTCCCTCGTCCGCAAGTATTCAGACTTCATCCGCTACCCCATCCGCATGGACATCACCAAAAACCGCCCCAAGGCCGACAATAACAAGGAATACGAAGAATACACCGAAGAGCAGACCGTCAACAGCATGGTGCCTATCTGGAAAAAGAACAAAAACGAGCTGAAGCCCGAGGACTACGCCAATTTCTACACCGAAAAACACTACGGCTACGACCAGCCGCTGCGCCACCTGCACATCAGCGCCGAGGGGGCCGTCAGTTACCAGGCTATCCTCTTCATCCCGGAGAAGATGCCCTTTGACTTCTACACCCGCGAGTACGAAAAAGGCCTCGAGCTGTACGCCCACGGGGTGTTGATTATGCGCAAATGCCCCGACCTCCTCCCCGATTATTTCAGCTTCGTCCAGGGGATGGTCGATTCGGAAGACCTGTCGCTGAACATTTCCCGCGAGCTGCTGCAGCACGACCGGCAATTAAAGCTCATCGCCAAGAACCTGAATAACAAGATCAAGACCGAGCTGGCCGACCTCCTGGCCCGCGACCGCGACAAGTATGTCCTCTTCTTCCAGGCTTTCGGCCGCCAGCTCAAATACGGGGTGTACAGCGACTTCGG
>CAZHIT010000291.1:0-1609 GCA_964533125.1 uncultured Candidatus Sumerlaeota bacterium | reverse complement strand
ACAAGGAGGTTTTGCAGGACCTGCTGCTGTTCTACTCCTCTAAGGAGAAAAAGCTGGTCACCCTGGCCGAATATGTCGGCCGGATGCCCGCCGAGCAAAAATACATCTACTACGCCGCCGGTGAATCCAATACCCGATTGGAGCGCCTGCCCCAGGCCGAGCGCGTGGCTGACCAGGGCTACGAGATCCTCTACTTCACCGACGAGGTCGACGAGTTCGCCGTCCGGATGCTCCATACCTACCAGGATAAGGAGTTCCGCTCCGTCACTGGTTCGGACCTTGGACTGCCCGCTGAAACCGACGCCGCCGCCAGTACGGCCGACCAGGAGCACGCGGACCTGTTCGCCCGGATGAAAGAGTACTTAGGTGACCGGGTCAAGGCCGTCCGGGCCTCCAAGCGGCTGAAGAACCACCCCGTCTGCCTCGCGAGCGACAGCGAACTGACCATCGAGATGGAAAAGACCCTGAACGCCCTCCCGAACGACCATAAGGTGAAAGCCGACCGGGTCTTGGAGCTAAACCCCAGCCACCCCGTCTTCGCGACCCTCCTGGCCGCCCAAACCGGCGACGCTGACCAGCTTAAACTGTTCACCGAGCTCCTGTACAACCAGGCCCTCCTCATCGAAGGGCTGCCGGTGGATGACCCGGTCGAGTTCTCCAACCAAATTTGCCGCCTGATGCGCTAAAGTATGAGCCGCCGGCCGGGACTATCCGGCCAGCGGCTCGTTTTACTCCACCTTCATCTCCATGATCTCCGAACACTTCCCGCAGTACGAGCACTCCACCGCGTGCACCCGGTCCTGGGTGAGGCCCCACTGGCGCAGGGCGACCAGCACCGTCGCCAGGCTCGCCCCCATGGCGCTGAGCGAGTATTCCACCCGGGGCGGCACCGCCGGAAAGACCGTGCGCACCACCAGGCCATCCTCCTCCAACTCCCTTAGCTGCTGGGTCAGCACCTTGGCGCTCACCGGGGGAATCTCCCGCGCCAGCGCCCCGTAGCGCACCGGCCCTTGCGACAGCGCCTTGATAATCAAAATCTTCCACTTGCCGCTGATGAGAGCCAGGGTGGATTCGATGGGGCATTTGCCCGCTGCTTCGCTCATAACCAATCGCGCTCCTTAGTTACCTTGCGGTAAGCAATAGAACAAAAAAGTGCCTGCTTGCCGGGCGGGCAACAATGTAATAAGATTATCTTAGCTGAACCATTCCCCATTTACAATACTTTTGGAGGTGCAGGAATGAAAAAACTTGGTATCGTCGGCGGCATCGGCCCCGAATCCACCCTCGACTACTACAAAGGCGTCATTAAGGTCTACCGGGAGCGCACCGGCGACGGCAGCTTCCCCCTGATGGCCATCGACAGTCTGAACCTGGCCGAGATTTACGACCTGGTAGACCAGAAGAAATGGGATGAATTCGCCGCGGCCTTCGTCGCCTCTACCCGGCGCCTGGCCGCCGCCGGCGCGGAGTTTGGGGTCATGGCCGCCAACACCGCCCACATCGTCTTCGACGCCGTGCAGGCAGCCTCCCCCTTCCCCCTGCTGAGCATTGTGGAAGAAACCTGCAAATTCGCCAAGGCTCAGGGCTACCGGCGGGTAGTGGTTTTCGG
>CAZHIT010000290.1:0-2906 GCA_964533125.1 uncultured Candidatus Sumerlaeota bacterium | reverse complement strand
TAGGCGATAATCACCCCACCCAAGGCCGGGCCGATCACCTTATCCACTTTCTGACCGACGAAGTGAGAGGCGATTTCCTTGCCGATGATCTCGGAATAGTCCGGATACTGCAGCATCTGGGCGCACTGCAAATAGCGTCCGCTGTGCCGGCCGGAAGTGAGGCGGAAATGGCCCTCCAGAAGTACCCCGGTCTTTTTGAGAATCTCCAAAACCTCGGTCTGCGTCATCAATTGATCTCCTCCTCGATTTCTTTGATTATGGTTCGGGCTGCCGCCCGCGGGTCGTCCGCCTGAGTAATCGGCCGGCCAATCACCAGATAATCCGCCCCGGCGGCCACCGCCTCCGCAGGTGTCATCACCCGTTTCTGGTCGTTCTTGCCCGCCCAGACCGGCCGGACGCCCGGAATCACGGTGGTAAAACCTGCCCCACAAGCCTCGCGGATTAATGGCAGTTCCCAGGGGGATGCCACCACCCCATCGAGACCAGCCAGCTTAGCGAGTTTTGACCAAATGGCGACCTGCTCACCGATCTCCCGCCGGATACCGACTTCCTGCTCAAAAACCGTTTGGTCGATGCTGGTGAGGACGGTCACCCCCAGCACCCGGGGCCGGGGGATACCCAGTTCCCCGGCGACCGCTGCCGCCGCTTTGGCCGCTTGCCGCATCATCTCGGCCCCGCCGGCGACATGGACATTGAACATCCCCACCCCGTATTTGGTCACCGCCCGGGCCGCGCCGGCCACGGTGTTCGGGATATCGTGAAACTTCAGGTCGAGAAAGATCTCGCACCCGGCCGCTTTAATCGCCGGGATAACCGCCGGCCCGGCACTGTGGTACAGCTCCATGCCGACTTTGAAGTACCGGATGTCTTCCCGCATACTCTCAACTAAACCGACCGCCTGCTCAGCCGTCGGCACATCCAGGGCTACGATAATCCGCTCACTAGCGTTCATCGTCAAATCCCCCCATCTTGCCGTTTAGTACTGCAAACCGCCGATCAGTGTACGCACATCATCCATCCCGTTTTCGGTCAGATACTTTTCCAGGCCGGCGATAATCTCCACCGGGGCCCGGGGGTTCACAAAACTTGCCGTCCCTACCGACACCGCCGTGGCCCCGGCCAGCATAAACTCCACCGCGTCGGCGGTATTGCTGATCCCGCCCATGCCGATAATCGGAATCCGGACCGCCTTGGCGACCTGCCAGACCATCCGCAGGGCCACCGGCTTAATCGCCGGCCCCGAAAGGCCGCCGACCACATTGCCCAGTACCGGCCGCCGGGTTTTGGCGTCGATCGCCATCCCCAGCAAGGTATTCACCAGCGACAGGGCATCCGCCCCCGCCGCTTCCGCGCTCTGAGCGATGTCGGTGATGCTGGTCACATTCGGCGAGAGTTTGACAATCATCGGCAGATCCGTCTCCTTCCGGATGACCGTGACCCCCGTCCGGACCATCTCCGCGTCGGTCCCAAAGGCCATCCCCCCCTGCTTGACGTTGGGGCAGGAGATGTTTACTTCGAGCGCGGCGATGCCTCCGGCGGCGTGCAGGCCGGCCGCGAGAGCCCGGTAATCCTCTATTGTGTTCCCGGCAATATTGACTAGCACCGGCACCGACAGTTCCCGGAAGAAGGGGATCTCTTCGCGCACGAACACCTCCAAGCCGGGGTTTTGCAAGCCGATGGCGTTTAAGATTCCCGCCGGGGTCTCGGCAATCCGCGGCGTGGGGTTGCCCAGCCGGGGCTCCAGAGTCAGGCCCTTGACCGAGATGGCTCCCAGTTCATTGACATCGTAGAAGGATTTGAACTCCCGCCCGTAACCGCAGGTACCGGAAGAGGTGATCACCGGGTTTTTAAGCTTGATGCCGGCGATTTCGACCGCCAGATTGGGTTTAGTCATCGAAGAGCACCTCCTCCGCCCGGAACACTGGGCCCTCCGTGCACACTCTCTGGTAGGTATAACTCCCGGCGCTGCCGATTTTCACCTTGCATACGCAGCTGAGGCACGCGCCGACGCCGCAGCCCATTCTTTCCTCCAGGGACAGCTGGCCGGGGACCCCGGCGGCGACCGCCTGCCGGGCCACTTCACGCAGCATCGGCCGCGGCCCGCAGGCATACACAACCGCGTCCGGACCGGCGGCAAGCGCTGCCGGCAACAAAGCCGTCACCAAACCGGGACAGCCCCGGCTGCCGTCATCGGTCGCTTCCACCAGTTGAATCCCCTCCGACGGCCAATCCGAGGCCGCCGGCAGGCAATCGGCGCTGCGGGCCCCGGCCAAAGCAGTGATCACATTCCCCTGCCGCAAGAGCGCCGCTGCGAGCGGCAAGAGGGGCGCGATACCGATCCCGCCGCCGACCAGGATGGCCTTAGCCCCCGGCTGCGGCAGCGCGAATCCATTCCCGATGGGTCCGAGCAGGTCCAGGGTTTCGCCGCTTTTACGCCCCGACAGCCATTGGGTGCCCCGGCCGACCACCGCGTAGAGGAGGCTGATCTCCCCGCGCTCCGGATCGATCCCGGCAAAACTCAGGGGCCGCCGCAGCAGCGGGTCCGCCCCTTCGCTGCACCGCACCTGCACAAACTGGCCTGGTTTTGCCACGGCCGCGAGGGTCGGGGCGGCCAGGACCAGGCGCCAATACCCGCCCACCGGTTCATTGCTTCGGATCAGGCCCTGCACTTGCTCAGTCATTTCCGGCTTCCTCCTTTAAGTATCCCTGCAGATCGCGGACTCCCCAGGCCTCCCGGTTCTTCCGGCCCACCAGCGCGGTGAGGATTGCTCCCGCCGTATCCAGCGAGGTCAGGCACGGAATCGCGTACTCCACGGCGGCGCGGCGGATCCGGAAACCATCCCGCTCCGGGTCCTTCCCCCGGGTCAGGGTGTTGATTACCAGGTCGAGGGTGCCGCGCTGGATCA
>CAZHIT010000289.1:0-2928 GCA_964533125.1 uncultured Candidatus Sumerlaeota bacterium | reverse complement strand
CCCGCGTACCCCGTTCTGATCCGCAACCCCGCGTACCCCGTTCTGATCCGCAACCCCGCGTACCCCGTTCTGATCCGCAACCCCGCGTACCCCGTTCTGATCCGCAACCTCCGCATCTCCACCCGGATCCGCAACCCCCGCGTACCCCGTTCTGATCCGCAACCCTGCAGCTCCACCTGGACCCGCAACCCACGGCGCCACCGGCCTTATCCGCAGCCCCTGCTTCCCAGACCGGACCCGCAGCCACCGCAATCCGACCCCAAACCGCAGCTCCCGCCTCCCGGCCTTAATCGGTAATCCCCTCAGCCCCGCTCTAATCCGTATCCCCAGCGTCCCGGCCGTAATCCGTAACCCGGTCGTCCCGGCCGTAATCCGTAATCCCCGCGTCCCTGACTGGATCCACAACCCCCACGTCATCGTCACCACCATAACCTCCCCTCGTCCCCGCCGCGGCAGGAAACCCCGCCTCGCTGCCGAAATCTGTTGGTACCTACACCACACGGAGGTGAAGCCTATGTGCGGCCGCTACTGGCTCGACACCGACTTCCAATCCATTGTCGACCGCTACCAAATCACTGCCACCGGCGTGCTCTTCACTCCCTCGCCCGAAATCTTCCCCACCCAGACCGTGCCCGCCATCGCCGCCCCCGGGGAACTTACCACCATGCGCTGGGGCTTCCCCCACCCGGCCGGCCGCGGCCAAATCATTAACGCCCGCGGCGAGACCGTGGCCCAAAAACCGATGTTCCGCACCGCCTTCCAGCGCCGCCGCTGCCTTTTGCCCGCGAGCGGTTTTTTTGAATGGCAAAAGGCGGACGGGCGAAGCATAAGGCACCGTATTGGCCTCCCCGGCGGGGCGCTTTTTTCGCTCGCCGGCCTGTACTCCGTTTTCCCCGGCCCGGACGGAAAGTCCCTTACCGCCTGCACCATCATCACCGCCGCCGCGAACGCCGCCATGGCCCCCATCCACGACCGGATGCCCGTAATCCTCCCGCCGGATATGGAAACGGCGTGGCTGACTGCCGCCCCGGCCGACGCACTCCGGCTCCAGTCGCTCCTGGTACCCTACGCCGGCACTCTCGCCATCAGCGCCGCGCACTGAGCCGCCCATCGAGCTGCCCATTGTACTGCCCATCAACCCGCCGGCTGATCCGACCGCCCAGCCGCCCATCCCCCGCGCCGGCCACCAGTCCGGCCGGATTTGGTACGCCCCGGTGGCAATATTCACCCGCAGCAGAGGGCGCAGAAACAGCCGGTCGCTGTTGCAGTTGGGTAAGTGCACCCGCAGCCGGATAATCGTCATCTTGCTCCGCCTCCTCTGTGCTTTGGGAAAATATTTTCGCCCCGGGGGGTATAAACTGCCGCGCGCCGGGCAGACTATGGGTAGAGAATTGGTGGTCCCAGAAGCTGCCAACATTCTCACTTTTTCCCCTGGGGGCGACCGTTCCAGCCGGTCGCCCTTAAATTTTGCCCTGGGGTAGACTTTTCTGGCCAGCCGCCACCAGACTTCCCGGGGAGACCAGATCGGTGCGCCCAAGACCTTTCCCTGCGGGTCGACCGGTCCGGCCGCCCATAATCCCCCATTGGCAGGGCTGACCGGATACTGTGCCCGAAAATTTTCATTTGGTTAACTTCAGCCCCATTATAAGTAACTGCATTAGAACTGTCAAGCGGTTTGCATCTCTTTCTGTAATTATTTTGCTAAAAACCCTTTACAGGACGTTAACATCAGATATAATAGTATCAGGAGGTGATTGGGTGGCAACATTTGCCGAACGATTCCGCGAGCTTCGGCACGCTGCCGGGCTAACCCAGCAAGCGCTGGTGGATGACTTTGACGCGCGGTACCATTATCGTTTTTCCAAGCCTGCCATATCCCAATATGAACACGGCAAGCGGGTACCCGAGGTACCGGCGCTGATTGCCTTCGCCGATTATTTTGGCGTCACGGTCGACTACCTGCTCGGGCTCAGCGACCAGCGGACTTACCCCCGCACCCCCCTGACCGCTTTTTTGGCCTATCTCCCCCCGCACCTGCAGGCCTTCTTCACTGCCCACCCCGAAGAACATTGGATCGAAATGGCCCGTGAAATGGGCGATTACCAGCTTACCCCCCGCGACATCGCTGACCTCTGCCGCCTGGCGGCTCAGATTAAGGAATGGCACAAGAACAAATAATCAGCTTTGGGCACGAGCAACCGGACGAAATAATCGTCCGGTTGCATTGTTTTGGCAAAAAATGCTCTGTACATTTGGCCGCCGGTGGTATAGAATGGAATCGTAACCAAACATATGTTCGGTTGAAAGCCGCTGGAGGTGGAAATAGATGCCCCGGACCTACCAACGCCCCGAACTAACCTGCTTTCCGTTTGCCTTTTTCCGCTGCGCCGGCAACGAAACCCAGGTGGTGGATAATGAAAGCCGCCTGGAAGAGATCCGCCAGGCCTTGGTCAGGTGCCCGCCGGACCATCGGAACCGCAAGCTGGCAGGGACGAAGGCGGGCACGGGGGCAGGGACGGGGGTGCCGCACCCCGGGGACAGTCCCCCTGGCTCCGGCGGCCCTATCGATACGTAGGTGAGGGCCTCTGTACCCTCCCGCCCCCGTCGTACCCCATTCCCCGGTGTTCCCAATCACCATCCGGCCCCTGCGCACGATTGATACATGGCAAAGAAGCACTGCCAGGCGGGCCGGCGCGGCGTCCGGCCCCTACGTCCCTTTGGGGCGCCAAGACGGGAAGACCGCCTGGGTATGGTTCCAGGCATCATCTTCTCCCCATCGTCCGGCACCTCCTCGCGACGTAGGGGAGGGCCGCTGTGCCCTCCCGCCCCCGTCGTTGCTTTCCCCCGGCGTTACCCTCCCCCCGCGTTTCCTTCCCCCCTCGTTACCTTCCCCCCCCGTTTCCCTCCCCCCGCGTCCCCCAACCTCCC
>CAZHIT010000288.1:461-2936 GCA_964533125.1 uncultured Candidatus Sumerlaeota bacterium | reverse complement strand
GGTCAGGCACTGGATGCCGTACTCTTCGCCGAGTTCGTGCGCCGCCACCTGCATCACCGCCCAGTTTTCGGCGTGGTTGAGGATCAGTACAAACTTCTTAAAGCCGTGGCCGTGCAGACTGGTGATAACATCCTTCAGCACCGCCTTTAAGGTGTCGGGCTTTAAGTCGCAGTTGCCGAAAAAGCTCTGCCGCTCGTAAGCGTTGGATTTGACGCCAAAGGGGATGGTGAAGCCCGGCACCGCCTTGATCCCGATATCCGCCAGTTTTTCGGCCGTCCGCTTAATCAGGTAGTCGCCCTGGAAATTGTCCGAGCCCAGGGGCAGGTGGGTGGCGTGGTTTTCGGTGGCCCCGAGCGAGATGAGGATGCAGTCCGTCTCCTTCAGATGCTCGGCCAGTTCGGCCGCGGTCATCTCGGGCAGGCTTTTGGGGCCGCAGACTTCGTACAGCACTTCTTTGTGGTTCATGGTTTCTTCCTCCTCATGATAAACTTGCATAATGGTGAATAAATATTCGCTTTGCCGGCGATAATTCCTTCTTGACACGGGAGGAATGCAAAATATTTTTACTGCCGGGCATTTCCCAGTAAAAAGCGGGCAGGCGACGACTAAACGGGTTATAACCGGAGCAAAAAAGCGGAAACTAAGCAGAGAAATTTTGCGGGAGGGCTTGACAATTATTGGGCTTGCGGTATAATTTAATCAAGATACCCCCTGGGGTATCCGAGTACAACCGCCGGGGGTGACAAAATGGCTATTCCTGCTAAACTGGACCTGGTGCGGCCCCTGCGGGGCGGCCTGGCCAAGGCGTTTGCGGACACGGTCCGACCGGAAGAAAAGATTCTGTCATCTCTGGAGGGCGGGATGGGCGAGGCCCTGGTCCTGACCGATACCCGGGCGATTATGCTGAAGGCCGGAATCATGGCCGGTGTACCCTTTGGCCAAAAGGCGCTCAGTTTCCCCTACAGCGACCTCACGGCGATTAATGTCGGCTGCGGCGGGGGCTGAGGCGGGGGCAAGCCGGGGTCGGTGACCCTGGTGTCGAATTGTGCAACCGAAACCGGTCCGGACGGAAAAAGGAATTCCGGCGGTATCGGACGAATGCTCTACAACAAAGCCGACGAGCGTTTGTTCCAAAAGGCAGCCGCCCTGCTCTACGACCTCTACGAAGCCGCCCTGCGGGAGAGAGGGGAGCGGCCCTTTGCCGGAGGAATCAAACAAAGCCAGTGCGTCCCCACCCAGGGGGCAAAAAATTGCGGAGGAGGATGGTAAACATGGGAGTTAATCAGGTAAGTGACGCGAATTTCAAAGATGAGGTTTTGGCGGCCGCCCAGCCGGTGCTGGTGGATTTTTGGGCGCCCTGGTGCGGGCCCTGCCGGATGGTAGCGCCGGTGGTGGAGGCCATCGCTGGTGAGTACGGTGACCGCCTCAAGGTAGTGAAGCTGAATGTGGACGAAAATCCGTACACGGCTTCCCAGTACCAGGTAATGAGTATCCCGACCCTGGCCGTGTTCAAAGGCGGCAAAGTGGCGCACAAAATGGTCGGTTATCTGCCCAAAGACAAGATGAAGGGCGAACTGGACCGGGTTCTTTAGGCAAAAGTGTGGATAGCGGGGGCGATGCTCCCGCTATTGTCCTCTGGTACTGGGGGTTAGCCCCAATCCCGGGGGTCAGATCAGAGAGGAGAATCACCGTGGAACAAACCGAACCGATGGTGTACGATATCGCCATTATCGGCTGCGGGCCGGCCGGGCTCTCGGCCGCCGTTAACGCGACCATTCGCAACAAAACCGTCCGGATTTTCGGGGGCGAATTTTGCAGCCCAAAACTGTACGCATCGCCTAAAGTGACCAACTATCTGGGTTTTCCGGCGGTGACCGGCAAGGAGTTGCGGGACAGCTTCCTGCGGCACATCCAGGCGGCGGGAATAGAGATCCAGCGGAGCCGGGTGGACGGGATCTTCCCGGCCGGAGACACCTTCAATATCATGATCAAGAGCGATTTCGCCCAGGCCCGGAGCGTGATTATCGCCACCGGGGTGACCCACGCCAAATACCTGCCGGGGGAAAAGGAACTGCTGGGTGCCGGGGTGGGGTACTGCGCCACCTGCGACGGTCCCCTGTATAAAGGCAAGGATGTCGCCATCATCGGCTACACAGCCGAAGGGGAAGAGGAGGCGAACTACCTGGCCGAACTCTGCCGGACAGTATACTACCTCCCTCTGTACCGAGAGCTGGGGCATCTGGACGAGCGGGTGCGCCGCCTCGGCGGCCAGCCCAAGGCGATACTTGGCGGGGATCATGTCGCCCAGCTGGAGACCACGGAGGGCAAGTTCGCAGTCGACGCTGTTTTCCTCATCCGCGAGGTGACCCCGGTGGAGGAACTGGTGCCCGGACTCGACCTCGCCGGCAATGTAATCCGGGTGAACCGGAGTATGGAGACGAACATTCCTGGGATCTACGCGGCCGGCGACAATAC
>CAZHIT010000288.1:0-451 GCA_964533125.1 uncultured Candidatus Sumerlaeota bacterium | reverse complement strand
GGGTCGCCGTACCAACTCGCGAAGGCGGTGGGCGAAGGCCAGGTGGCGGCGTGGAGTGCGGTCCGTTACCTGGATGGCTTGCGGGCGGCGGAAGCCAAGAACGGGGAGTAACCGGCGGTCAGATGCACTGGCCCCGCCATCCGGTATGGGTGGCGGGGCCAGTTTACGTCCCGGGGGCACAATGCTTCACCCGCTGGAAATAGCCAGGTCGAATTTTGACAAATAGAGGAGAATGCCCTGCCGCCGCCGAAGTAGTTTGCGACAAAAAACGAATTATTTCGACCTTGGGCGGGGAGGGGATGCGATGACCGGGAAAGCGGTCCGGAGCTGTTTTGCCGTGCGGGGCTGTGACCCGGCGCTCTGCCGTCAGGCGGGGGGCAAGTGCGCGGCGGCGGCGCAGAAGAAGAGCTGCTGGAGCGTCGGAGGGTGCGGAGTGATTGGGTGCAACGGG
>CAZHIT010000287.1:0-2995 GCA_964533125.1 uncultured Candidatus Sumerlaeota bacterium | reverse complement strand
TCGAAAATCCTCCAAAATATTTCAGCGCGCACCATTCCGTGAAACACTTCCTTTCGAGGATACTCCGGTTTCAGTTAAGAAAAGTATAGCATATCAGACCCTTGTTTTCAAGTTGCCGGGGAAATAGTTTTCCGCCTCTGCCGCACGGCCTCATACAGCAGAATGCTGGCGGCCACGCCGGCGTTAAGCGATTCGGCCCGCCCCAGCAGAGGGATTTTGACCACCGCATCTGCCGCCGCCAGCACCGCCGGACTCGCTCCGCCGGCTTCGCCGCCGACGCCCAGAATAACGCCGCCGGTATAGTCCGCATCGTAGTGCACCAGTTCCGTATCAATGTCTCCGATTAAAAACCGAAAACCTCGCGCTTGCAGTTTGGTTATCACCGCGGCCGGGTCCGCCACCCGCACCACCGGCAAATGGAACAGCGAGCCCATGGTGGCGCGTACCGTTTTGGGGTGGTAAATATCGGCGCTGCCGGCCGTCACCAGCACTCCGTCCGCCCCGGCGGCGTCAGCACTCCGAATAATCGTCCCCAGGTTGCCGGGGTCCTGGATGCCATCGGCCAGCACCAGGAGCGCATCAGCGGCAAAGGGTAGCTCCGTCTCTTCAGTCGGATAAGTAACCACCGCCACTATCCCCTGGGGTGAATCGGTATCCGCCAACCGCCCGAGCACTTCCGGGGTCACTTCCACAGTCCGAACCCCTGCCGCCTCTATCTCCCGCAGCAACGCATCCCCCCGGTCACTGGCGTTTAGTTTCGGCGCGTAATACACCGTCTCCAGCTTGGCCTCCGCCGCCAGGGCCGCTTCGACCAGGCGGACCCCTTCGATGGCGAAGCGCTGCGCCGCGTCGCGGTGTTTGCGCTCGGCTAGCTCACGTACCATTTTTACTTCCCGGTTCTGGACGCTGGTTATCAGCATATTACCTTACTCCTGTTCTTTTTGGCTCTCCGTCAATGCTATGGCTTCCGCACTGTGGTCTAGCCGCCGACAGTACAATTATAGCATAACCCGGCGCCGGCGGACAGTTGCGCCATCCGCACAAAAAAAGAGCAGCCTTCCGGCTGCTCTTTTGGCTGCTGTTACTGGTTTTAATCGTCACCGCCGAACGCGGTGGTATATAGTCCGTGGCTGGTCCCGGCGTAAACGGAGCCATCCGGCCCAAAGACCAGGGAGTACACCTGCCACCCCCCGGCTCCTTCGCTGCCCCAGGGCACCCAGGTCGCACCGCCGTCCGCGCTGGCAAAAATCACGGCGGCACCGCTATCGTCCTGACCGGCGATGTATAGACGATTTCCATCCTCCGGGTCAACCGCCAGCACCCGCAGGTGTACAATTCCGGTTTCGGTGAGGTCCAGGGTTTCCCAACCCTCGCCGCCGTTGCCGGAATAGTACAGACCGGCGCTGCCTTCTGCCGTATGGGTTACCCCGGCGTACAGTCCGTGGGGGTTGCCCGGTGCACCGATCAGGTAATCCAGCATTACTCCGCCCAAACGGCAATCCTGCGTGAGCCATTCGGTCCAGCTCGCTCCGTTATTGGTGCTGCCGTACAGGGCGCCATCGATGGTGGCCGCCGCCACTATCCCGGGCTGCGGGACAAAAACCCGGAGCGTGGTTTTCCCGCGCAGTTCGGTGGCCGCCCACGAGGCACCGCCGTTCGCGGAACGATAGACACCGGAAGAGAGACCAGTAGCACGGCCGGCGGCGCCGTATACCACGCTCCCTTCCCCGCTGAGCTGCTTAAAGGACAGGAAGGAGTCGGTGCGCTGCCAGTCGGTGGTGGATTGAACATCCAGGTCATAACGCCAAATCCCGGCCCCCCGCGCCAGAACTACTGTGTGCCCATTCCCCGGATTGCAGCTCAGCAGCAGGGAGTTGACGCTGACGCCGGCCAGGCCCAGCCCTAAAAGAGCAAAGGACTCACCGCCATCACGGGACTGGTATACACCTTCCGGGGTGGCCACCAGGATCCAGTCCGGATCATCCGGATGGAAGACGATATCCTTCACCGCGAGGTCGCTGTACAGCGGGCGCAGCGAAGGGCTGCCGACCGTAAACACTGCCGGCTCACTCGCCACTACCCCCTCCGGCCCGGCGCCCAACTCCAGCCTGAGCGCGTACTCACCCATCGCCGCATCCTGCGGGATGGGATAGCTGCCGCCAAAGAAGGTGCTTTCCTCCGAGAGGGACTCGGCAATGGGCTTGTTTGTGTATTCGGACTGGCCAAGCGCCGCCCCGCCATAAGTATCGCGCCAGCGGAGCAGCCGCTCGTAATTACCCCCGTCTTCCTTATGGCGATAGACTTCGGCACCGTCCGGACCCTGCACGGTGAGGAAAGGCGTAATCATGCAATGGTCCTGACCACTCACCGGTTCTTCCGCCGCCGACGGCCGGAAGCCGATTAAGTTCGTGGCCATCCCAACGAGGCAGTTGCCGTAGCTGTCCGAGACCGCATGGGCGGTGGTCACTGTATCACCCGGGTAGAACTGAGTGCCATCGACCTCGACCGCAGCCGTCCATTGGTCATCAATCCCCCAGAGCAGCGAGGACTGGGTCAAATCCAGCTCCTTCGCCACCCAATAATCCCACTCGCCGTCGTAATGCCAGTAGGTCAGGAGCGCCTCAGCATCATAGATCCCCGGAGCAACATAAACTGTCTGGCCGCGCTTGGGCGGAGCATCATTTGTTTGCTCCCAGGGGATGTACTGCCGGGGATAAAGCACCGGCACGAAGGGCAGCCCGGCATTTTGGGGATACAGGGCTATCCCGTCGTTATCGTAGACGAAGTTCCATTCTGCCGTCTCCCCTTCAACCGCCGGGATCGCCAGTTCCAGGGGCACCGCGTCCGGGCCGCCCAGCGTATATAGTGGTACATCCTGAGTCATACCAACCTCAACCTGACGCCCGGCGTAATACAGCGGCACATCGCTGTTCCAGCATTCGGTTGTTGCGCCCAGGACATAATAGCTCCCTTCCTCTATCCACACCGTCAGGTC
>CAZHIT010000286.1:0-3006 GCA_964533125.1 uncultured Candidatus Sumerlaeota bacterium | reverse complement strand
GATCTCCTGGTAACCGCGGCGGATATGCTCCTGCCGCCAGAACTGCTCGAGCTGGTTGCGCAGGATCATGCCCTTGGGGTGGAAGAAGGGGAAGCCCGGACCTTCGTCCATGAGGCTGAACAGATCCAGTTCCCGCCCCAGTTTCCGGTGGTCACGCCGCTTGGCTTCCTCAATCCGGGCCAGGTGTTCGTCCAGTTCCGCTTTGGAGGGGAAGGACGTGCCGTATACCCGCTGCAGCATTTCCCGCTGCTCATCCCCGCGCCAGTACGCCCCGGCCAGGCTCTGAAGTTTAATCGCGCCGATTTTACCCGTGGACGGCAGATGCGGCCCGGCGCAGAGGTCAACGAAGTCCCCCACCCGGTACAGACTGATCGCCGCGTCGGCCGGCAGGTCCTCAATCAGTTCCACCTTGTACCGCTCGCCCAGAGCCGCAAAGCGCGCCAGCGCTTCTTCCCGGCTGACCTCTTCCCGCGCAAAGGGCTGGTCCGCCTGGATGACCGCCGCCATGGCCGCCTCGATTTTGGCCAGGTCGTCGGGGGTGATGGATACCGGCAAATCCAAGTCGTAATAGAAACCATCGGCGATGGCCGGACCGATCGCAAACTTCACTCCCGGGTACAGTTTTTGCACCGCCGCCGCCAGGATATGCGAAGAGCTGTGCCGGAAGACGTTTTTTCCTTCCGGCGAATCGAAGGTAACGATTTCGACCTGGGCGTCCGCCCCGATGGGAGTACCTAAGTCCACCATTTTGCCGTTGACCTTGGCCGCGAGAGCCTTCTTCGCGAGACCCCGCCCCAGGTTGGCTGCGATTTCCCCAGCCGTGACCCCGGCTGCGTATTCCCGGATCGAGCCATCCGGCAGGGTGACTTTGATTTGTTCCATTCTTACCGCCTCCTTGTTATAATTGGTCATAAATAAAACTTCCCGCCCGAAAAGGGGCGGGAAGGTAATTCCCGTGGTTCCACCCTGCTTGTTCCGGACCAGCCGGAACCGCTCATGTACCGGATAACGGCCGGCGCCGGCCCCGCTTAGTAGACCTTAATCGTTCAGCGGGCAGTTCCCAGGTGGTTTTCAGTCATTTACCGCTCGCCGGTACTCTCAGCCGGTGGTACCAACTCTCTTTCAGCGCGCCTGACTTACTCGTCCTGTTCCTCACCTTTTTACAGTATTCCCGGTATTTCTCTTATTATAAGTCGCCGGTTTGGTGATGTCAAGAGTAAACGCTGAGCCAAAACACGATGGCGCCCTGCAAAAGTCCGATCGCGAAGCCCAAAACCCCGCCCAGGATTTCGATATGCCGCAGCTCCCGGGCGGCCACCTGCAGCACCAGCCGTTCCAGCCCCGCCATTTCCATTTGGGCCAAACGATCCTCGACCATTTGACCAAGCGACAGATCCTCTTTCATGCGTACAGATAACTGATCCACCATTTCGTCTAGGGTGCCAGCTGCTTCCCTCTCCATGATGGAACGGAGGTAATCCAGCAGCATCCGGGCAATTCCGGCAGGTATAATCACCGGCAGATTCGCCTGCACCTTTTTCTCCACCGTGGCGACCATGGTCGCCGCGATTTCGGCCTTCATCCCCGGATTCAGAATCTGCCCCAGGATCAGTTCCGGCGACAGCAGTTCGGCTTCGATCACCTTCCCGATGCTGCGGGCAATCTCGGCCCGCCGGCGAGGGAGCAAACCCTGCAGTTCGTAACCCAGCAGCGGCACCTTCCAGGGCCTATATGGCCGGAACAACAGCTTAATCGCCAGCACGTTGGTAATCCAGCCGATGACGGCTCCGATGAGCGGAATCAACACAAAAGCGGTCAGCGCCTCCGTCACTCACGATCACCCCGCTACCCTTTTAGACCATATTGTATCATTCCTCCGTCTTTTTTGCTACATCCCGGCAGGCAGGGACAAAAACGAAAACCGGGCAGCGCCCGGCTAACAGTTTCAGACCTTGTTTTTGGTTTGACCGGCCGCCGCCCCTTCCACCAGCAGCGGCCGGCAGAAGGCACAGGCCGGGCAGGTACTGACCCGGGCGCCAAACACATCCCGGATGGTCTCGGCCATTTCCCGCGGCAGCTCCGCCCCGCCGGTGTGCAGGGTGATCTTCTGCGGGGCCAGGGAGATCAGCGCGCTGATCAGCAAATCCTCGTAGTTTATCCCGTCCCCGCCCGGGTCGTCTTCGTCATCCGGGCACTCAAACTCGATGGTCTCCCGGCTGCCGTCATACAGCTGGAAGATGCCGCTTGCGGCCATAACCACGTGCACCTCCGCTGCCTTGGTGTCCTGGATGCTGACGAAATAGCGGAGCAGGCGGATAAACTCCGAGTACTCCCGCTCCAGGAAGAAATCGTCGACCGCCGCGTCGATCGCTTCCCCCAGTTCCTGCCGGTAATGGGGCAGACGGAACGCAATGAAGCCATCGATATGCACTTTCTGTTCTGTCTGCAAAAAATCCAGGAGCACGGGCATCGCCCTTTCCTTCTGGCGGACCTTGTAGGCTAAGGGAGCTCCACTCTCGCCGCCCCCGGCCAGGTGCTCCCGGGCGTGCTGGCAAATCGCCTCGTTCTCCCCGTCCGAGAAATAATTGTATTTGGCCTTCAAAATCCGCAGCAGCTCCCGGCCTTCCCATTCGTTCACAATCAGGTCCGAAATGGCGTTGGCCGTGCAGCGGACAAAACTGTCCCGGTGCGAATCGCTGCGCGGATGATCAACCAGCGTACAGACAAAGGACACCTGAGCCGGCCGCTCGATGCGCTCGATGGTCACCGGGCCGGTTTCAGTCCCCAGGGCAGCATACTCAAACTGCAAACGGCGGTACACCGCCGCCGCATTGGTCGCGGTCTCAATGGCAATGGCGTCCATCAGCCCGGTCACCCCTTTCGCACTTTATTATATGTCCGGCTCTGGCGGAGTATACGAACGCCAAAGGCCATGGCCCGGCGAAAAGGTGAACCGGCTTAAGTGCTCAGAACGAAGACAAGGCGGGCGGCTTGTCCTAAGCCGCC
>CAZHIT010000285.1:0-3021 GCA_964533125.1 uncultured Candidatus Sumerlaeota bacterium | reverse complement strand
GTTCCCGGTGCCATCGGTGCTGTTGGTGCTAGGGTCGGTGGCTTTGGGGGCGGTCCTGACCGGGTTACTCAGCACCTTCCGGCAGATTGCTCAGGCGCGTAAAGCCCGGGAATACCAGAACCGGATTAAAAAGTTGGAGGACGAGCTAACCCATCTGAAGAGCCAAACCGGGGCGGTGGAAGCGTCGCTCGCCCCGGTACCCGGCAGTGGGGAGAGAGCCGGGTCCGGCGGCGTGACCACTCACTAGAGAGCTAAAGCACAGCCCGGTTTCTGCTGTGCTTTCCTTATTGGCTGCACCTTAGGTTGTCAGTCCCGGGTGATTGAATTATAATGGAACCAGAAATTTCTGTTGCCGCTCGCGGCGGGTCGGGGGTTTGGGGATGGTCAAGCAGGGGAGAATCTGGCGCTGGCGGAGCCAAGGTCAGCGGGAACCGGGAACGGCTCTGGCGGAGCAACTTAAGTTAATGCCGCTTCTGGGCCGGGTCCTGGGTAACCGTGGGATTGCCGACCCGGCGGTCGCAAGCCGTTTTCTTAATCCCCAGGAAAGTGAACTGCATGACCCTTACCTCCTTGCGGGTATGGCAACGGCGGTAGACCGCATTCGGCTCGCGATAGCCCGGCAGGAGAAGATTTGGGTATACGGCGATTACGATGTGGACGGGATTACCAGCACGGCGATGCTGGTGAGTGCGCTTGCCCATTTAGGGGCGAAGGTGGGCTACTATATCCCCAACCGCCAGGAAGAGGGCTACGGCCTCAACCCCGGTGCGATCAGCGAAGCGCACGAGAGTGGGGTGCAGCTGATTATCAGCGTCGACTGCGGGATTGCCTCGGTCGCGGAGGTCAGCCAGGCCGCCGTCCTGGGGATTGACATGATTGTGACCGACCACCACGAGCCCTTTGATCAACTGCCGCCGGCGCTCGCGGTCCTCAACCCGAAGCAAAGCGGCTGTACCTATCCGGGCCAGGAACTGGCCGGGGTGGGGGTGGCGTTTAAGCTGGTGCAGGCTTTGCTCGCGGCCGAGCCGGAAGCGGCCCGGCGGTATCTGGACCTGGTTGCCCTGGGGACGGTGGCCGATATCGTGCCCCTGCAGGGGGAGAACCGGGCGATTGTGCGTCTCGGGCTTGGGGTTCTGAACCAGACCGAAAACACCGGCCTTGCGGCCTTGCTGGCTCAGGTTGGCTACGATAACCGGACGGTGGACGCCGACCGGATTGCCTACCTCATCGCGCCCCGCATCAACGCGACCGGCCGGGTGGGGGACGCCAAGCGCAGCGTGGAGCTGTTTTTGACCGATAACCCGGAGCGGGCCAAAGAACTGGCGGCGGCTTTGGAGAGCGAAAACCGGGAGCGGCAGGCGATTGAAGCGGACATCGTGCGCCAGGCGCTGGAACTCCTGCCGCAGCAGGTCGATCTCGCTCAGGAAAAGGTAATCGTGCTGGCCGCCCCGGGCTGGCATACCGGGGTAATTGGGATCGTCGCGTCGCGGCTGACCGAGCAGTTTACCCGACCCACCGTGCTCATCTCACTCGGGGACGGGGAGGGCAAGGGCTCGGCCCGGAGCATCCCGGGCTTTAACCTGTTTGCCGCCCTGGAAGAGTGCCGGGACCACCTCCGGCGGTTTGGGGGGCACGCCCAGGCGGCCGGTTTAGCCATTGCCGAGGACGCAGTCGCGGCCTTCCGCCGGGCGATAAACGAAGTGGCGGAGCGATGGCTGCGGGCGGAAGATATGCTCCCGGCCATCGATATCGACGGCGAGGTCAGTCTTGCGGATTTAACCCCGGAGCTGTGGGAGCAGTTGGTGCGCCTCCAGCCTTACGGCGCCGGCAACCCCAGCCCGACGTTCCTGTGCCGGCGGCTCTCGATCATAGAAGGCCGACGGGTGGGGGCCAGAGGCGAACACATGAAACTCCGGGTAGGCCAGAACAGCCTGGTGTTTGATGTGATCGGCTTTGGTCAGGGGTATTTATGGGACACCATCGCCAACCGGGAGCGGGTGGACCTGGCCTTTACTCTGGAGAACAATGTGTGGAACGGGCGGGAATCGCTGCAGCTGGTGCTGAAGGACATCAAGAACTCCCAGTTGGAGGACAATCTCTCCCTGCGGGGGGATGAAACGCTATGGGTGGACGAGTTCCTGCGGGACAGTACTAGTCCGGTCCGCTCCAACGGGTCAATGCCCGTTTACGACCACCGCTATGCACCCGACAAACTGGCCGTGCTCCAGGGGATCTTAAAAGGCGGCCGGACGCTGATCGGAGTCAACTCCCGGGAGCAGGCGGTGGCGCTGGCTTACACTGTACAGTCGATGTTGCCGGCGGGGCGGACCCGGGTTGGTATCAGTCACGGCCGGATGAACCCGGAATTACAGGAGCGGGTCTGGGCGCAGTTTGCGGCTGACCCGGAGGGAATCATGATTACAGCGGGAGCGCCGGAGTGGACCGCAGTTGTACCCGGTTTTCGCCGCCTCGTGCTCTTTTACCCCGTGTTTCGCCGGCGGACCTTGCAGGCGCTGGCGCAACTCGTGGATTCCGGCGCTGGTCCGGGCGGTCTGTACCTGTTGTATACGGAAAAGGAGGTGCAGACTAATGTCCAGTTGCTGCCCTACCTGCTGCCGGAGCGCAACACCCTGGCCCGCCTGTATCTGCTGCTGCGGCAGATGAAAAAAGGTGAGGGGCCCATTGCCTTAAACCCGACGGAAATCGCAAGCCATTTCGGTCTCCTAGGCGAGCCCTTGCTGCACGCTCACACCATCGCCCTGGGTCTGGAGGTTTTTGCCGAGATGGGGCTGGTGCGCTTTGCCCGGGAAGAAGAACAAACCTGGCTGTATCTGCCGGCCCCGCCTCAGCAGAAACTGAACATCGAGAATTCAACCCTGTACGCCCAGTGGCGGGACCGCCGGGACGAAGCCCTGGAGTTTTTGCCGCTGCTGGCCCAGGGAAATGCGCAGTTAATAGCGGCTCAGGCAGGTTAACATCGATAGGAGAGGGGATAGGCAGATGGAAGAGGCGACATTCGGC
>CAZHIT010000284.1:847-3075 GCA_964533125.1 uncultured Candidatus Sumerlaeota bacterium | reverse complement strand
CGTGGACTTCGAAAGCATCAATCCTACGGGCTACGGCTTCTGGCTCAAGGATTTTGCCGCTTATACTAATAGTGTGGTGCGGCGGATCGACGAAAAAGCAGTGCCGGGGGCGTGACCCCAGGCTCCCCTTCTGCCCACGGCTGGCAATAATAAACCGGTCATGCCCATGAATACATTTGGGTTTGACCGGTTTTCCCATCACTGAAGGGTCTATCTTGTCGGCGTAAACGGCTGAGCAACCCCAACAAGAACGTCAGGGTGGGTTAGGACAATTACTGCGGCTTGAGCGGCCTTAGCGCGGGTCCCTCAACGATATCCCCTTCGTAAGTGAAGCGAGAGCCGTGGCAGGGGCAGTCCCAGGTTTTTTCGGCGGCATTCCACTGCAATTCGCAGCCGAGGTGGGTGCAGGTGGTGTCGACCAGGTGCAGCTGCCCCCGTTCGTCCCGGTAGGCGCCAACCCTCTGCCCGTGACGGACGATAACCCGGCCTTCGCCGACCGGCACCTCGTCCTCACTCGCGTTAAGCACCAGTTTGCCGGTGACGAATTGGGCGGCCACATCCAGGTTTTGGCTGAAGAACTGCTTGGCCGAAGCGGCTGGGGTGAAGCGGGCCGGGTTATAAACATCCTGCCATGGGCTTTCTCCCTTCAGAATCAGATCCCGGATCAGCATGGCCGAGGCCGTGCCGTTGGTCATCCCCCACTTCCCAAACCCGGTCGCGACGTACAACTCCGGGGTCTTCGCGGTCAGATAGCCGCTGTACGGGACACCATCCATGGTCATACAGTCCTGGGTCGACCAGCGGTAGAGTTCGCTTTCGACGGGGAAGGTCGCGGCGGCGAACTCGCGCAAGCGCTGGTAGTGTTCATTGGTGTCGCCCCCGTGGCCGGTCTTGTGGGATTCGCCCCCGACCAGGAGCATTTCCCGCTCCGCGAGCGGCTGGGAGCGCAGCGACCGGGTGGGGTCTTCGGCGGAGATGTACATCCCGCCCGGATACGGCCCAGCGATGGTCATCCCGAGCACATAGGACCGTTCGGGGTAGATGCGGGCGTAGTACATCCCAAAGTCATCAAAGCAGGGGAAATGGGTGGCGACGATCACCCGCTCCGCGGTCACCTTATGCCCCCGGGTGGTGGGAATGACATAAGGATGCTTGGCATCGATATCGGTCGCCCGGGTTTGCTCGAAAACATGGCTGCCCTCCCCCGGGATGGTCCGGGCCAAGGCCAGCAGGTACCGGCGCGGATGGAACTGGGCCTGGTTGTCAAACCGCAGGGCCGCTTTGACCGGCAGCGGGAGCGGGATACTCTCCTGCCAGAAGGCGGGGAGACCCAGTTTGGCTGCTTGCGCTGCTTCAGCCTGAATCTGATCGATGTACTCGTCTTGGTTGGTGTAGACGTAGGCTGACTCCCGCCGGAAGTTGCAGTCAATCTGATGCTCTTCGACCAGGCCTGCGATTAGGCGGAGGGCTGCCTCGTTGGCCTCAGCGTACAGACGCGCCTTTTCTTCCCCCACCGTAGATATGAGCTTGGCGTAGATCAGCCCGTGCTGGGAGGTGATTTTCGCGGTGGTGTGACCGGTGGTACCCTGGAGAATGTGATCGGCTTCGAGCACCACTACCCGCAGCCCTTCCTTTTTCAGCAGGTAGGCGGTGGTGATGCCCACGATCCCCCCGCCGATAATCGCGACGTCGGTGGTAACGTCTGCGTTCAGCGTCTCAAACTGCGGCGGAGGAGTGGAAGCTATCCAATAAGACTGGGGTGAGCGGGCCGTCTGGCGCTCCATTATGGTTCCGGTTGTCATCATTAAGACCTCCTGCAGCTGTTCCGGCGTTAATAACCGGGGTTCAGGTCTATCTTGTGCTGTCCGGAGAAAATCTAACCGCTGCGGCGCTGACCCATATGTTTCTGTTGTTACCGATTCCAGTCAGACAGGAGAGAGTAAGCCGGGGTCAGCCCGCGTGCTCGTTCCCGGCGCCGTCAGCCGGCGGTCCCGGCTCCAGGTCGAAAGCGGTACCGACAGGTGAAGTGAGGGGGCTCGGTGCGACAATGATCTCCTCCAACCGGGACAACCGCTCGCTGAGACTATGCTGGAGCTCCAGAATTTCATCCAGCTTCAGGTGCATATCCTCGACAATCAACTCCGCCTTGAGGTTGATTTTATAGTCGTTTTGGGCCCGGAGCCGGTCGTCTTTTTCCTGGCGGCTTTGGCTCATCATTATCAGAGGCG
>CAZHIT010000284.1:0-837 GCA_964533125.1 uncultured Candidatus Sumerlaeota bacterium | reverse complement strand
GGACAGGAGCAGGTTCAGCAGGATAAACGGATACGGGTCGTATGGCCGGAGCAGATAGATTGTGTTAGCCCCGATCCAGAGCAGGAGCACCACACCGAAGGCGACGATGAAACGCCAACTGCCACAGAAAGCCGCGATTTGGGCGGCCATGGCCTCGCCGGCTGCCGGCTTTTCGTGGGCTGCCGGGGTTCGCTCCCGGGTAACCGTTTCCTGAATCAGCCGGTGCACGATCTCTTCGTCTTCCCCGTCTAAGTCGGTGGGGCTTTCGATGATGAACTGCACCAGTTTGGCTTTTTCCGCTTTGCTTCGCACTGGGCTGTCCTCCTTATGCCGGCGGTGGCCGTCCGGTTTTATTTTGCCGCTTTTCACTCCCCGGCATACCCGCGCCAATCCAGACGGCGTCCGAACCGGTCTGGCAGATGCAACCGAAAGCGGGTATAATGGTATTGAAGAATCTTTGACACTCCGACCCCGGCGACGGCAAACCGGTAAAAGAAAGGTTGGTTTAGATGCTTGTCGGCTACATTGTCCTCTGCCTGATTTACGGCACTACCTTCCTCGCCATCAAGGTCGGGATTAACGCCGGCTTTTCCCCATTTATGTTTGCCGGGGTGCGCTTTGTTCTGGCCGGCAGTCTGTTGCTGGTCTATTTGCGCCTGCGGCGTGTCCCTCTGACTTTGGAACGGGGCCGCCTGGGCCAGGCCGCTCTGGTTGGTTTGTGCATGACCACGGCTAAGTTTTCGGCCCTCTACTGGGCGACCCAGTACCTGCCTTCCGGCTCAACCGCCCTTCTGGTCGCTACCTTCCCGATTATGGTGACCATCGCCGGCTTGCTCA
>CAZHIT010000283.1:0-3077 GCA_964533125.1 uncultured Candidatus Sumerlaeota bacterium | reverse complement strand
TGGACGCGTGCTCCCGCTCGGCATCGAGGAGCTGCCGCACCCGCTCCCGCATCTCCAGCGCCGCTTTTTCGGTGAAGGTGATAGCCACGATGTTTTCGATCGTCGCCTCCGGGTCGGCCTGCAGCAAACGGAGGTAGCGCCGGGTGAGCACCCTGGTCTTCCCCGAACCAGCGCCGGCGGTGACCGCCAGATTGCGCCCCAGGTCCAGGCAGGCCGCTTGTTCCGGGTTGAGACCGGCTTCTGCCATCATGCTTTTACCCTCCTCTTCCCCGCCAGGCGGTAGGGGTCGTGCCGGCAGACCCCGGCGTAATCACAGGTAAAACCAATGGCTGGTTTGGCCGGACACTCGGGGGGCAGAGCAAACGCCCCGGCGACAATCTCTCCCACCAAGGCCATCGCCCGCTCCTTAAGGACCTGCATCAGATCTTCAAAGATCGCCGGGTGCACCGTATTCACCCGCTTCGGGTCGCCCAGCGCTGCTTTGTAGTCGCCGCGCATGAAACCGTTCCGGCCCTTGCCCGTAAAACTGTAAAACATCAACGCGATGCATTCCGGGTTGGTAATCGCCTGCTCCTGCGCCAGCTTTTCCAGCAGGCAGTGGTAGTAGAGCGGAAGCTGATAGTCTCGGCCCAAGACGCAGTCCCGCAGGGATTTGGGCTCGCCGCGCTTGTAGTCGTAGATCACGAGGCGCCCGGTCGGACGGTCATCATCGAACTCCATGTCTATCCGGTCGATGTTGGCGATGAAACGGCGGCCATCAAAGGCCTGCTCCGCCCGGACATTCCACTCCAGGTAGACCGGGCGCAGATCGTTGCCGGTGACCTCGCGGTATTTGTTCAGATATTCTGCGTCCTGGGTGACAAACGCCTGGAGCATGACCCGGAACTCGGAAATCTTGGCCGCGAGCACGGTGCGGTCGTAAGCGGTCCGCACCGTCCGGGTAAACTCGGCCTGGACGATGGTCGCGAGCAGCTCCGGTTCGGGCACCGTGGGATCGCCAACTGTTTCGTAGTAGCGCTTCAGGACCGCGTGGCCGACCGCCCCCTCGCTGCGGGGAGTCAGGTCCGTATCTTCGGTAAAACTGCTTACCCCCAGCACCCGCTCCAGGTAGTACCGGTAGGGGCAGGAAAGGTAGCCGTTGAGTTGGGTCGCGCTGAAGCTATAGTCCGGTTTCTGCTGCGGCAAGGTGCTGCCGGGCAGGTACCCATCGTATTCGTCCAGGTCGGGCGAAAGCGAGCGGGAAAGCTCCATCAGCCCGGCCTGCCGCAGTTGGTGCAGGCCCGCGAGACCCTCCCGGCGGGCAACCCCATGTAGGTAGGGCTGGAGCCGTTCGGCCTCCGCCGGAGTTTTTTGCCAGAGGGCGATGGTGGCCTGCTCCCGCGCCTCCCGGTGGCTCCACACCCCACCAGGGTCGCAGTCAAAGCGCTGCCGCATCGACCGGGCCGGCGCGGTGACTGCGGTTTGGGCCGTGGGAGTGAGGCGGCTTAAAACTTCCTCCAGGCAGGGCGACTTGATCATAAAGGCCCCGTCGTCTCCGGCGGTCCGGTAACTCAAGTACAGTGTTTCGCAGGCGGCGGCGCAAACCAGGCTGAAGCGGATGAGTTCCCGCGGCAGCTCCCAGCCGTAAGCGCCGAAGTTCAAGCCCCGGGCCGAGAGCACCTCCCGCTCGGGCAGGGTGAACAGACCGCCCCGGTGCGGCGGGCGGGGGAAAAGACCTTCGTTTAGGCCGAGGCAGAACACGTGCCGGTATTCCACCCCCCGCAGGAGGTCCGGCTCCAGGATTTTGACCCCGTTCGGGACCGGGCGCTGCCGGCTGACCGTTTTCTGTTCCGCCGCATCGAGCAGGGTATTGATGACACCGGCGATCGACAGGGGCGCTGCCCCCGGATCGAGCTTATCGGCCGTGGCCCGAAGCTCAGTGAGCATTTCGCCGATAGCCCGGCCGGCTTTTAAGTCGCGGACGAAGGCGGCAAAGGGCAGGCGGCCGCTCCGGCAGCGGGCCAGGAGCCGGGCCTGGATGCCTAAGGAATCGACGACATTCCAAACCGCCGCGAGGAAGGCGCTCGCCCCGGCCTCCGCCGGCAGGACCGCGAGCAGGTTGCGGGCGGTGATAATCAGGTCGGTAACGGCGGCAACGGCCGCCTCCGGGTAACCCGCCTCCGCCCAGGCTCCATCCGCCTGCCAATCTGCCAAGGTTTGGCAGAGGGTCGCGAGGTCCGCCACCCCGCCGGTCTGCCGGAAGACCTGGGCGAGCATCGCCGCCGCGAGTGGACCGTGCTGGCCGGCCCCGAACGCCTCAAAATACCTGGAGGCGGCCATATTCACCAGGCTCTCCCGCTCCGGCGGATCTAGCCGCAACCGGAGGAAGCTTATAATGTCTTTGAACAGCGGATGGCGGGCGAGGATCTCCTGCGCACCCAGGTTGACCGGGATACCCTGCTCGGCGAATACCTGCCGGACATCGTCCTGGTATTCGCCAAGGTGCGTGAGCACGACGGCGATGTCGCCCGGGGCGGCGCCGCCTTCGCTGAGGAGCGCCTTGACCCGGTGCGCCGTCTGCCGGACCTCGTCCTCGCGACTGGGCGCGCCGGCGATGGTCAGTCCGGGGCAGGCCTCCATCCGGGCGGCGCCGGGTGCGAACAGGTTCTGGGCCAGCGACCGGAGCGGGGCGCCGGGGTTGCTGCCGGGGGAATCGTCCTGCACCGCCGGTTGGAAGCCCAGTACATTCAGGTCCCGCAGGATCTCCCCCGCCAGGAAGGGTTCGCTCTGTTCCGTACGAAAGGGGAGGTTCGCCACCATCGGCAGGTCCGGGTTAGCCTCACCGATGGCTTGGAGCAAAAGTCGGCTGACCGGGTCGATATTGATGTACCCGTCGATGACCAACAGGCCGGCACCGGCAAGGTAGGGATGGCCGGAGACAAAAGCCGGGGCCAGGAGCGACCGGTCGTCGATATCCTGCCAGCGCTGCCCGGTCAAAGCCGCCTGGTAAGCCGCGTACAGGCGCTGCAGGTCCTTTAATTTCCGCTCCAGCGCCGCGTTGCGGTGGGCGGGATTAACCGGGAGCCGCGTGGCGAGGG
>CAZHIT010000282.1:0-3125 GCA_964533125.1 uncultured Candidatus Sumerlaeota bacterium | reverse complement strand
TAAGCTGGCAGCAGGCATAATTCTCCGCCATACCGCCTTTAAAATCATCCAACTCATCAGAGAGATATAAAACATCTTCGGCGGTAATGTCTTTTTTGGCGCAGAGCAACCCAACATCCGAGATATAAGTTTTGAAGGAATCAATATCCCGGTAATTCTCCAGCGGCCTTATGGGATGTTCCACCCGGTAAATGCGGTTAATGATACCGGATAAGTCCAGCCATTCAATTGCATTCTCATATTCCTTTGAGCGGGCCCCGGATTTAATCAGTTTATACATAAACCGCGTGTTTTTCCGCGAGAGCTGAACAGTAATAATATCGTAAACCAGCCGGGTCTTCTTAATATCATTTGGTGAGTTATATTTGCTCATATCGTTTAGGTAACTGGCCAGGATCATATCCTGGGTATGGCGCACCAAAATAAAATCCTTGGTCGCCAGGTACTTGCTCACACAGTCCGGCATACCGCCCACCACCAGGTATTGCCGGTAATAGGACAGCGCTGCTTCATGCAGAGCCGCCGGCATGGGCGCATCGTTGCGGAAGCACTCCTTCACCTGGGCCACTAGCTTATCCTCACCACAAGCTAAAAGGAACTCTTCCATATCCATGGGGTGAAGCGTTCTCATATCCACTTTGCCAACCGGAAAAGAGAATTTCTCCCGGTTCACGGCTACACCCAACAGGCTCCCTGCCACAATGATGTGGTATCCGGGCGCGTTTTCGCAGAAATACTTCAAGGAGGTCAAGGCCCGTTCACAAAGCTGGATCTCGTCCAGGACGATTAAGGTTTTCTCCCGGAGAATGGTTTGCCCCGCCATCCGGGACAGAATTGGGATCAGATAGGCAGGATCAATACTCTCCGCAAAGGTCTTCGCCAGGACCGGATCGGTTTCAAAGTTGAAGTACGCCACATTCTCATACTGCTCCCGGCCAAATGCCAGGATGGAGTAGGTTTTGCCAACCTGCCGGGCGCCCTGCAAAATCAGCGGCTTACGGTAAGGGCTGTTTTTCCACTCCAAAAAATAGTCCATGATTTTACGATACACGAAACCACCTCCTTCCGTGATGATGATATTATATCAAATTTTACGCTAAATGATATGAATATATGCTGATATTTCACACTAAATCGCACGAATGTCCGATTACCATCCGTATTGTCCCTTACCCTGACCGCAAACCCGCGCAATTTCATTGCCCTGCATAACCAAGACACTCCCTGTCCGCCCTTTTACCGGCCAACAGGAAGCGCCTTTTTTACCGCACTATGCACTTGCGTGACAGAACATCCAGGGTGACCTATGTATGCAGACAATCAACTAAGCAGAAAAAACACCGCTCAGGCGGCTCTGGTTAGCGCTCCGCCTTCGGCGCGGCGTTCGCCTGTGCCGCGAGCTTCACCAGCTTGCGCACCATCTGGCCCCCAACCTGCCCGCACTGCTTAGCCGAGAGCTGGTTCCAGCCGGCGTCGGTGGATATCCCCAGCTCCCCGGCCACTTCTTCCTTCAATTGCGCCAGGAATACCTGCTCCGGATCGGCCGCTTTGGCCGTCTTCCGGGTGGCTTTGGGCGTTTTTGCCATTTTCTCACCCCCTCGGCCATAGTATCCCAGGGGTAAGGCAAAATATGTATGCGGCACCGGGTTTGCTGCTGCCCCCGCGCGGCGACCAGCTCAGAGTCCGAAAACCATGCGCTCCGGGTCAAAAAAACCTGCCCATGCGCCAGATCAACGTCCGGGCATAATAATACCTGCAGAACCTGACTATCGATGCCGCTCCGATCAGCCGTGAACCGTACGGATTCGCCGGCTGATCCATCTCGCCAGGTCTGCAGGTATCTTATTTTAACCACTCGCACTCCATATTATTTACCGGCGCCGCCGCCGGTGACAGCCGCCGGAAATAAAAGCCGCCCGTCTGCCGGGCGCACTCCTTAGCCCGCCCGCATATAGTGGTAAGAAAGGGGGCGGGGCGATGGACGAAGAACGGCTTTGGGCCTTGCTGCACGAAGGTTTTCGGCTGAGCGGGGAAAAATACCACCTCGCGGTGCAGATCCTGAGACGGAGCGGTTATCGTTCCCGCCTGCCGCTGGCTGCCGCCTTTCTCGCCCGCGACGCCGCCGAAGACGCGCTGAACCTGGAGATTATGGAGGCCTACCCGGCGGAGGCGGCCGAAACCGGCCTTACCGCGCTGTACGGCCCGGACGACGAGGAAGCCAGGCGCAGCCTGCGCGAGAACATCGCCCTCAAGTTTAAGTTTATCGCCGTCCTGGAGCGGGCGGCGGCGGAAGAGAAGGTCAGCGACCTGTTTACCGCGAAGCTCGCCCGGGCCTTGCTTCGGCGGATTGAGGGGTACGCCCGGGAGCTGATCGACGAAATGGATGAACACCGCGACTAACGGTGTTTATTTTTTTGCCGCGCCCAAACCGGCAGGAGATTCGCCCCGGCATGGTGTAATATTCCAGCAGAACTCGATTCACCCCAGAAAATTGGGCCTGGATGAACCGCCCGGGAGAGACCAACTTTGGTTGGCGCCGAAGGAGCAAGGCCGACTGCGCGCTATGGCAGCAGCCGAACCTCTCAGGCAAAAGTACCTGGCGGGGACAAAACTCTGGAAAGTTCCCCCCGGCAAGCCTGGGGGGACGCCGAAGGGGCAGCCCAGGGCGAAAGCACTGGTGTAATCTCTCAGGTCAGCAAGACAGAGAACGAAGTAGCGACGGCTATTTGGTTTTCTGTTTTTTTGTCGTCTTGAATGCTTGGCCGGGGGCCAACCGACGCGGGTATAAAAATGAACCGCGCGGTCAAACTAGCCAAGACTGCCGGCGATCATCGCCGCCAAAGGGGGACGCGCCGTGCCGATTGTGGTAACCAACAATCCGCTGTTGATCGTGCAGCCGGGCGTGCCCTGCCGCCGGGAAGTGGATGTCGCGGGGGTGTTCCGCACCGCCCGGGACCTCATCCACGCCGGGCACCGCCTGCTGCTGCACCCACTCTCGGGCGGGGTCCGGCCGGAGCAGCTGATCTGCAAGACCCTGGTCCTGGCCGACCGACCGGCGCCGCTTGACCTCCCGTCACTGGGACTGATCGAGGCGGCCATCGCGGCCACCGCCCGGCCCGGCAGAA
>CAZHIT010000281.1:0-3152 GCA_964533125.1 uncultured Candidatus Sumerlaeota bacterium | reverse complement strand
GGCCGCAGCAACACCCGCTCCCGGAAGCGGCCGATATTCCCGTAAAACCGCTCCATCCCCGCCTGGGTCACATTCAGAGCGCAGCCGGAAGCAAAGGACAGCTTGCCTTGCTCAATCAAATCCAGCATGGAATCCTGGATAACCTCCGAGTACACCGTCAGGTTCTCCCAGGGCGACTCCGCCAGGCCGGCAAAAACCGCGTTCGCAACACTGCCCACCCCGCACTGGAAGGGCAGCAGCGACGCCGGCAGCCGTCCCCGTTTTACTTCCTCCGCCAAAAAATCGATCAGATGCCCCGCGATTTGCCGATGGGCCGGCTCAATCGGAGTGAACGTCTGCCCCTTTTCTCTGGCGGAAGAAGGCACAATGAACCGGATTTTCTCCGGATCGACTTTGATAGCGGTGGTGCCGATACGCTGGTCCGCCCGGAGCAAGGGGATCACCCCACGCTGCGGCGGATCGGCCGGGATGAAGATGTCGTGGATACCCTCGATCTCCAGCGGTACCTGGTCGTTGATTTCGATGATCACCGACTCGGCCATTTGGGCAAAGGTCGGCGCGTTGCCCACCCCTGCCGCCGGAACGATATCCCCTTCCTCGGTAATCGCCGCGGCCTCGATCACCGCCACATCCAGTTTCCCGTACCAGCCGTATCGGGCCATCTGCGGCGCGTGCCCCAAATGCTGGTCGACGTAACCGATGGTCCCGGCGTTAATCCCCTCGCGCACATTCTTGTTGTTCTGGTAGGGCAGTCTTTGCCGGATTATCCCCTGCTCGCTCAGCAGTCCATCGATCTCGTGGCCGATCGACGCCCCGGACCAGATATACAATCCCAGGTCTTCTTTTGATGATTTGACCCGCTGCGCGAGCGCGGTCGGTACCACTTTCGGGTAGCCGGTAGCCGAAAACCCGCTGACGCCCACCTTCATGCCGTCCCGGAAAAAAGCCGCGGCGGCCTCGGCCGAACTCACCCGCGCTAGCAGCATCTCGTTCCTTATTCTGTCTCTTGGCATCCATGCTCCCCCGCAATCAACAGTGTTACCCGGCAAACCAAGGCCTTCCCTTGATCCCCTGGGGCTTAAGCGATCCGGTCCTTGGCCGCGGCCGCATCGGCAATCACCCGGCCGCCGAAAGTGTGCGACAGCTTAATATAGGCGGCAACCACCAACAGGGTGCCCAGATTGAGCGTCCAGATGGGGAAAAACAGGGTGATCGCGGCCATCGCCAGGAAAATCCGCTCGCCAATCCCCAAGGGACGGGTCAGGTAGCCCTGCAGCGCTACGCTCGCGAGCAACATCCCCGCCGAGCAGGTGACAAAATTGAGAATGATGTCCGTAGTCGTCCCCTCCAGTAGCAGCGGCGTGAAGGCAAACAAAACCGGGATGATGTAAAACGACTTGGAAAATTTCAGCGCGTGGTAGCCGGTCTGCATCGGATCGGCATCCGCAATTCCCGCCGCCGCAAAGGCCGGCAAGCAGACCGGCGGGGTGACATTGGCGTCCTGGCAGAACCAGAAAATGATCAGATGGGATGCCAGGAGACTCAATCCTAGTTCGTGCAGGGCCGGCGCAGCCAGCACGGCCAGAATGATATAGGTCGAGGTCACGGTAACCGCCAGGCCCAGGATATAGGCGGCCAAAGCGACGAACAAGATGGCAAAGAACACATTACCGCCCGACACCGAGAGCATCAGGCTCGGGAATTTTACGCCTAGGCCGGTCAGGAAGAACGCGCCGGTGATAATCCCGATACTGCCCACCGTGGCGCCTACGGTCAGGGACTGGATCGCCGAAGCGCTGAGCGCGTTGTAAATTTCTTTGATACCCATCCGTTTTTCTTTCTTGACCCAACTGGCCGCCACCACGGCGACAATGGCCCAGAACGCCGCCAGCGCCGGGGTGTTGCCCCGCAGCAGCAGGAAGACGATGACCACAAGCGGCAGGAAATACTGCCAGCCTTCCCGGAGGATCTTATTGGGCGAAGGCAGTTCACTCGCCGGCAACGCTTTTAAACCCAATTTGGCGGCCTCAAGGTCGATCATACTGAACAAAGAGAGGTAAAACAGAAAGGCCGGAAAGATCGACGCCTTGGCAATATCCCAATAGGGAATCCCGGTAAACTCCGACATAATGAAGGCCCCCGCCCCCATAATCGGCGGCACAATCGCTCCGCCGGAAGAAGCCACCGTCTCCACCGCTGCGGCGATATGCGGTGGATACCCAATCTTCTTCATCAGCGGAATGGTGAAGGTCCCGGTGGTCACGACATTGGCTACCGCGCTGCCGGAGATAGTCCCCATCAGGCCGCTCGAGACCACCGCCGCTTTGGCCGGACCGCCCCGGGTTCTCCCGGTGAAGCACAGGGCCAGGTCGATGAAGAACTCCCCCGCCCCGGACTTTTCCATAAACACCCCAAAGATGATAAACAAAAAGACATAGGTAGCAAAGGTCTGGGCCACCCCGCCGAAAATCCCGTACAGCGACGAATAGAGGAAACTGACCGCCCGCGAAATGCTGACCCCCCGGTGCGCCAAAATCCCGGGGAAAAACGGACCGGCGAAGATATACCCCAAAAAGACGGCGGTAATCAGGGCCAGTGTATCCCCCGTTACCCGCCGGGTCGCTTCCAGCGAGAGGGCGATGGCGATCAGCCCAAAGAAAATATCCGAACCGGTGGCGATGCCGGCACGGTAGGCCATCTCCGGGAACTTGACGATAAAATACACCACCGAAGCCAGGGCCAATACCGAGCATACATAGTCGTACCAGGCAATGCGCTTGTTCTTTTTGTCGGCCGGGAACACCAGAAACACCAGGAAGAAGGAGCCCCCCACATAGATGCCGCGGCTGACCTGGGGCGAGATCACCCCAAAGCGGGCCGTGTAGATGTAGAAAAGGGAAAACAGGCAGGCGATGGCCGCAATTGCCGCCTTCACCTGCTGGCTCACCTTCTTTTCGGCAATGGTGCTTTCCGAAGGTTCTTTAAACTGTTCGATATCGATCGCTTTCCCGGACATGAATGTTACCCCCTAAAGTCCGCCGCCGGTCTAGATGTTGGGAACGGTAATCCCTTTCTCGGTCAGGAATTTAACGGCGCCGGGGTGCAAGGGGACGCCCAATTCCGCCACTCCCCGGAGAACGCTCTCCAGGCTC
>CAZHIT010000280.1:2682-3173 GCA_964533125.1 uncultured Candidatus Sumerlaeota bacterium | reverse complement strand
GCTACCACCGGCCGCCGGAAAACGCTCACTTGGCCGATACCAACCCCAGCCAGAGCCCCCACATCGGCCGGCCGCAGCCGCTGCCCCGCCGGCAGTAACTCTTCGCCAACCCGCACATCCTCGCCCACCATCGCCACGTTGGTCCCCGGGGCGGCCGGCCGGCTCACGGTCAGCACCTTGCCCATCTGGTACACGTACTCCAGCATCACCACCGCGTCGGCGCCCGCCGGCAGTTCACCGCCGGTCGGAATCTGAACCGCCTCATACGGTCCCACCCGCACGGCCGCCGCCTGCCCCATGCTCACTTCGCCGGTTAAATCCAGCAACGCCGGCAGGCTCTCCGAAGCGCCGAAGGTATCCCGGGCCCGGACGGCAAAGCCATCCACGGTCGAGCGGTCAAAGGGCGGGAGGTTCAGCGGCGACGTGATGCTCTCCGCCAGCACCCGCCCGAGCGCCTCCGTCAGTCCCACGGTCTCCCGGGGCCGCTCCCC
>CAZHIT010000280.1:0-2672 GCA_964533125.1 uncultured Candidatus Sumerlaeota bacterium | reverse complement strand
CGCGGGCAAATGCCAATCCAGCCTGGCCCTGGCTTCCGCCACGGTACAGACCTGCAATAACTCCTCCAACCTCATCACCTCATTTGAAGCAGCCTAACTGGCACTCCCTTATCTTCACCCGCAGCTGGTTTGCCGCCCGACCGATTACCGAAAGCGGCACCCCCAGGGCTTCCGCCAACTGCCAGGCCTCGGCACAGGTCAGGTGGTTATCCACCGCGACCTCGCTGATCGCCTGCAACACCTTTGCTTCGATTGGCTCCTCCATCCCGGCTCACTTCCTTTCGTCTCGATAACGACGCCCGCAAACCATGAGCCTCAGCGCCCGCCGACCGCGAGCATCAGCGCTCTTAACGCACAGGCACCCCAGCTGCTGCCGCACTAACCACCGGGCAGCGCCACTTTCCCGCCCAATCCCCATGGCCTTCGGCTGCCCGTCTGCGTTTCTTTCCCGCTCTCAGCCTCTTTGGGCTATTATTGTTATGCTCACTGGAACTATTCGACAAGCCACTGCGTTTTCCTGTTCCATTCGGCGGCTGGCCCCCGGATTGCCAGCCCAATGGAAAACACCCGGAAGAATCTTCCGGGTGTTATTCTTTCCTTGGTGCGGGTCAGTTAGTCCAGGATTACCTCGACCTTATCGCCCTGGTTCAACATGCAGGCGTTGGCCTCGTCGGTATCCAGGTGCAGTTCGGAGTGCATCCCCTTGCCGCCGGCCCGGAGCAGAACCTTGTGAAAGGTCACGCCGCGCTCGCCGCCGATGCGGACATCGACGTAGTCGCCGCTCTTCTTGCCCCATTCTTCTATGGTATCCGTGCCGATGTGGATGTGCCGGGCCGCGATAATCGCCCCTTCCGGCAGATCGATGCTGGCCATGGGCGAAGCGATGGTTACCGGGGCTGAACCAGCCAGATCGCCGGATTCACGCACTGGGGGCGTGATACCCAGTTTGAAGCAGTCGGTACGGGCGAGTTCAATCTGGGTCTGCTTACGCACCGGACCGAGTACGCGCACCAACATCGAGCCCTTCGCAGTCTTCACTTCGACCTGTTCTTTGGCGGCGAACACGCCTTTAAACGAGAGCGGACGGAGCGGTTCCAGTTGGTGGCCGGGGCCGAACAAAGTCTCCACATCTGCCTGGGAAAGGTGAGCATGCCTGGCCGAGACGCCGACGACGACTTCTTTGATTTCCATTGCCAAATTCCTCCCTTTAATTATTTATTCCGCTTTCTGTCTTACCTGATCCTAAGCATTGGCCTGAACCGGTGGGTAGGTCCTTGCCTTTTCTTCGCCCCGCAGCACCCGCAGGGCCCCCAGTGCCAGGGATTCGAGTTCCTTTTCGCCCGCGTAAACCTTCACCGGCGCGATGTATTCCACCCGTTCACTGATCCAACCGGTCAGCATCTTAGAGTCGGCCAAGCCCCCGGTCAGCAATATCGCGTCCACCTTGCCCTGCAGCGCGGCGGCCAGCGCCCCGATGTTTTTGGCGACCTGATAAGCCATCGCCTCGTACACCAGCCTCGCTTGCTCGTGGCCGGCCTCAATCATTTTCTCCACTTCCCGGGCGTCCTTGGTCCCGAGGTAGGCGTACAGGCCGCCCCGGCCCATCATTTTCTGGTCGATTTCCTGCTTGGTGTACTTGCCGGAAAAGATCAAGCTGATGATGGAGTAAGTCGACGGATAGCCCCGTTCCGGCGTAAATTCGGCCGTTTCGCCAATATTGACATCGACAATTTTGCCCTGACGATGCGCGCCGGCCGAAATGCCGCCGCCCATGTGGGCAACCACCAAATTCAGCTCCTCGTATTTCTTCCCCATATCCGCGGCCGCTTTGCGGGCGATGGCTTTCTGGTTCAGGGGGTGGAAGATACTCCGCCGGGGCAGTTCCGGCCAGCCGGAGATGCGGGCGATATCCGCAAACTCATCGACGCAGCAGGGGTCAACCGTAAACGCCGGGATACCCAGGGTCTTTGCCAGTTCCGCCGCGATCACCGGTCCTAAGTTCGAGGCGTGGGAGCCGCCGTTACGGGAGTTCTCCACCATGACCTCGTTGACCAGATAGGTGCCGCTGGGCATGGGACCGAGGTCGCCGCCCCGGCCGGAGACGGCGTGCAGGCTATCTAAGGCCACGCCATTGGTTTCCAAAATCCGCAGAATCGCGTCTTTGCGGAAGACGAACTGATCCGCCAGGGTTTTGAAGGGCGCCAGCTCTTCGGCGGTGTGGTTCAAAGTTTCCTGCAGCACCAGAGTCTCGTTGTCGTAGACAGCCACTTTGGTCGTGGTCGAACCGGGATTGACCGACAATATCCGATAGGTAACCTGCATCTGATTGCCTCCTCTTAGCAGTATTAGACGAAGACGGCTCGCTTTCCTGCATATTCCATCCATTCTTCCATGGTTATCTTAGCATAAGGCGGCGAGCACTGTCAAGAAACAAGCTCAGCCGTGTGTTATCCGGCCCGGGTCCGGCCAGGCGGCAAGAAAGCGAAAAGAGCTGGCCCGGTTAAGACCAGCTCTCCGCAAAGCATTGCTGATTTAGGGTTTGGAGGCGTAGGATACCGGCGCCGGATTCTTGCCGGCCTCGAGCTCCGGCAGGTACCGGTAGTAGAAGTCGTTGTTGAGCCGCAGGATTTCCTTCCGGCAGGCCCAGATGATGACGATGGTCGCTACCACAC
>CAZHIT010000279.1:0-3201 GCA_964533125.1 uncultured Candidatus Sumerlaeota bacterium | reverse complement strand
GGACAAAAATATCCCGCTTTGACACGGGATCATAGCTTACCACAAAAACTATCCGTTGTCATCTGGTACTTTTTGGCAAACATTCGCTTCTAAGGCTATGCTTACGCTTTTAATTTTTCAGCGCTGTCCGCGACAGCAATAAATACTATAGCACGGGCAGCTATCGGTAATCAACCGGCGCTGCGGGTCATTATCCGGCATCAAGCCAAACTATGACCCGCGACTGCCGCTTTAGTCCGTTTTAATCTGTTTTCGGGGCGGCGCGAATTATTCTTCTTCCTGCTTCGATAATACCTGAGCCACACCCACGAGACTGTCGTTTTCGTCCAGTCGCATCAGCGTTACGCCCTGCGTGCTGCGCCCCAAACTAGGAATATCGGTGCCGCGCAGACGAATCACCACGCCTTCGGCCGAGATGAACATCAGCTCGTTGCCTTTTTCGATTACTTTAATGGCGGCGACGGTGCCAATCCGCTCGGTCAGTTTCATGGTGATAATGCCCTTGCCGCCTCGGGCGGTGGTCCGGTATTCCGTAAGCGCCGTCTTTTTGCCAAAGCCTTTGTCGGTCACCATCAGCAAATCGGCGTTTTCCTTCACGGAGTCCATGCCGATGACCGTATCTTTGGGCCCCAGTTCAATGCCTTTTACCCCGCGCGCCGACCGCCCCGTCCCCCGCACATCTTTTTCCGGGAAGCGGATGGCCACCCCGTGCTGGGTTGCCAGGATAATCTCATCGGTGCCCTGAGTTAATTTGACGCCGATCAGTTCGTCGTTGTCATCGAGCGCCAGCGCGATCAGGCCGCCTTTGCGGGAGGTGGCGTACTCGGAGAGCAGGGTTTTTTTGACGATACCCTTCTTAGTCACAAACAGAAGATACTGGTCGTCGCTGAACTCGCGTACCGGGATGACCGTAGTGACCTTTTCCTTGGCCTCAAGCTGCAGCAGGTTGATGATGGCGGTCCCCTTGGCCGTCCGGCTGGCTTCGGGGATCTCGTGCACTTTCATCTGATAGATGCGCCCTTTGTTGGTGAAGTAGAGCATGAAATGGTGGGTGGAGGTAATAAACAGGTGTTCGACGAAATCCTCTTCCTTGGTCCCCATCCCGGTAATCCCCCGGCCACCCCGCTTCTGGCTCCGATAGGTGTCCACCGGTAAGCGTTTAATATAACCCTGGTGAGTCAGGGTGATCACCATGTCTTCGTCGGCGATGAGGTCTTCATCCGCCAATTCCGAATCCGAGGCCGTGATCTGGGTTCGCCGTTCGTCGCCAAAACGGGTTTTGATTTCCAGAAGCTCTTTTTTGATGACTTCATACAGCAGACGCTCGTTGGCCAAAATCGCCCGCAGGTACTCGATGGTTTTGATAACTTCCCGGTACTCTTCCTCGATCTTCTCGCGCTCCAGGCCGGTCAGCCGCTGCAGGCGCATCTCCAAGATCGCCTGGGCTTGTTTATCCGACAGGTTAAAATTGGCCATCAGGCCTTCCCGGGCGATTTCCACGGTCTTGGAGGCACGGATGAGCGCGATTACCCGGTCGAGATTATCCAGTGCAATCTTCAAACCTTCCAAAATATGCGCCCGCGCTTCGGCCTTGCCCAGATCGAACTTGGTGCGCCGGGTCACGACATCTTTTTGATGCTCTAAATAATGATAGAGCATTTCCTGCAGGTTTAGCGTCTGCGGCTTGCCGTTTACGAGGGCCAGCATATTGATCCCGAAGGTCTGCCGCATGGCGGTATATTTAAACAGTTTATTGCGCAGCACATTGGGGTTGACGTCTTTGCGCAGCTCAATGACCATCCGCATCCCCGTGCGGTCGGTTTCGTCCCGCAGGTCGGTGATGCCTTCGAGCTTCTTTTCCTGCACCAGATCGGCGATTTTTTCGATCAGTTTCGCTTTGTTCACCTGGTAAGGCAGTTCGGTAACCACAATCCGAGTTTTGCCGTTATTCATTTTTTCGATCTGGCTGGTGGCCTGCATTTTGACCATGCCGCGCCCGGTCCGGTAGGCGTCTTTGATCCCTTCCTTCCCCAGGATCAGCCCGCCGGTCGGAAAATCGGGCCCCTTGATGGTTAGCGTCAGGTCTTTACCGGTAATGGCGGGGTTGTCGATCATCAGCACCAGGCCGTCGATGACCTCGCACAGGTTATGAGGCGGGATGTTCGTGGCCATCCCTACGGCGATGCCGGAAGAACCGTTCACCAACAGGTTGGGGAAACGAGCCGGAAGAACCGTCGGCTCTTCGGTGGTCTCATCGAAGTTGGGGCTGAAGTCCACCGTTTCCTTGTTGATATCCGCCAGCATTTCGCTCGCGAGCTTCGAGAGCCGGACCTCAGTGTACCGCATGGCCGCCGCCGGGTCGCCGTCCACCGAGCCAAAATTGCCGTGACCGTCCACCAATAGGTATCGGGTGGAGAAGTCCTGCGCCAGGCGGACCATGGCGTCGTAGACCGCCTTATCCCCGTGAGGATGGTAGCGGCCCAGGACCTCCCCGACGATCCGGGCGGATTTTTTGTACGGCTTGTCCGGGGTGTTGCCTAGTTCATTCATGGCGTACAAAATCCGCCGGTGCACCGGTTTTAAGCCGTCCCGGACATCCGGGAGCGCCCGGGAAACGATAACCGACATGGCGTAATCCAGATAGGAACGCCTGATTTCGTGTTCGATATCGACCGGCATGATCTTCCCGTGGGTGTACTCGATCAAAGTGCCATTCATCCTTTCATCCAAGGCCGAAAAAAAGCCATCCGGCCGCCTGGTTAACCAAAAAGCTTATATCCTATTTTAAACAATTCCGGCTGTTTTTGCAACCAAGGCCCCGGGGCAACCGTCAGCCAGATAATCGGGGCTCCCCGTTGCGGGAATGCCTTAACCGAAAACAACGCTGCGGTTTAAACGGGATGCTCGCTCCCGCTCCGGCAAGCAACAGATCTCAATTGCATATCTGTTCCCCCGTTATCTCAGAATAAATGGTACTATCTTTAGCTTCACCGGAAACCGGGCGGGGAATACCGCCGCATAACCGGGACCAAACACGCCGGCACCGACAGATTCGTATTATGAAACGAGGCGGCACTATTGCGGAACTCCACCTTTTTTACCAATACCGTCTGGTACGTTTTGCTGGGCTTGTTTACGGTACTGGAGTTGGCTTTTGTCCTGGCGCGCGCATCCAACCCTCCCCATCGCCGGCGGTTGATC
>CAZHIT010000278.1:0-3202 GCA_964533125.1 uncultured Candidatus Sumerlaeota bacterium | reverse complement strand
TAACGGTTTGGCAGGGAACGGTGGAAGGACGCCGTTCCCTTATTTTTGCCGGCCGGGTGACGATAGCGGTGACTGGCGGTGCGGCTTGGGCCGGAAAATGGTATAATGGCGGTTGTGCAAAAATAATTTTGGCGGGAGAAGGAATTCAGTCGGGCGAAATGAATAGAAATAGTAATAAATAGATAGATTTGACGATTAATATTAAGATTCTACTAGGTCCTCACTGCGGTCAAAAACCAATTACTGACACGATAATTGCTCCGGTTTGCCGCGCGCCGGTATAATGTCCTCTGTCCCGAGGGGCTGGGGTTTTTTAACTGGAATAATTAACAGAAAATTATGAAAATTACGACTAATCCGGGTCGGCGGCGCCTCCGGCTGGATCCTCTCCAACTGACCGACCGGATGGAGCGGAAGAATGGAGGTGAAACGATGTCGCCCTAGAGCCTTGGTTAGGACGCCTCACGGTGCCGGCACGACCAAACGAAAAGGGGGATAGTGAGAATGGAATTTATTATGAACAACCCGCTGCTGGATAAGCTGGCAGCCTTCGGTAACTGGGCCTGGGGCATCCCCATGGTGGTCATGCTCTTCAGTATCGGCGCGTACTATTCCTTCGCCTTTAAGTTCCGCCAGATTACCTGGTTCAAATTCCACATCATCAACACTCTTGGCACCATGTTCAAAAAGGATGAAATGGAAGGAAGCAAGGGGACGATTTCCGGGTTCGCGGCGGCCTGCTCCCAGATCGCTTCCACCATCGGCGTCGGCAACGTCGCCGGCGTGGCGACCGCCATCACCATGGGCGGCCCGGGTGCGATGTTCTGGATCTGGGTCACGGCCTGGATCGGAATGGCGACCAAGACGGCCGAGATTATCATGGGGCACCGCTACCGGGTGTATTTCCGCACCATTGACGAGTATGTCTGCGGGATTCCCTACTGCCTGAAGAACGGTCTGAACCTGGGGTGGCTGGGTAAAGCCCTGACCTCGACCATCATCTTCGCCCCGGTGGGCCTGGCGGTGCAGAACAACGCCATCGCCACCGCCATGGAGCAGGGCACCGGGATGCCTGCGTTCTACGCCGGCATTCTGTCGGCAGCATTCATGGCGCTGGCGATTATCGGCGGTCTGCGCTCCATCGCCAAAGTGGCGGATAAGGTGGTTCCCTTTATGGCGGTCTTCTATATCCTGGGCGGTTACTACATGATGCTCACCAGGGCCGGCAACATCATCCCGATGTTTGTGAACATTTACGCCCACGCTTTCGCTCCGGCGGCGGCGGTGGGGGGCTTTGCCGGCGCCACGGTTGCCCAGGCGATTCGGTACGGCGTGGCCCGTTCGGTGTACTCCAACGAAGCCGGCATGGGTTCCGGGACCGGCGCGCACGCAGCGGCCATCGTGGACCACCCGGTGCGGCAGGCGTCCTGGGGGATGACCGAGTGCCTGGTGGATACCATTTTCGTCTGCTCCATCACCGGGTTCGCCGTGCTCATCAGCGACGCCCACATCCTCAATGCCGGCGTTACCGGCGCCAAACTGACCACTATGGCCTTCCAGAGCATCCTGGGACCGGTGGGCGGCTGGATCTGCGCTATCTCGACCTTCCTGTTCGGCTGGACCACCATCATGGCGATGTACTACAGCCAGGAGAAACGGCTGAACTTCTTCTTCGGCGATACTCCGCTGATGAAGAAGATCATCCTGGTCTGGAAACCGCTGTTCATCTTCTTCATGATCTTCGGCTCCCGGGTGGATACCGGCAAGATCTGGGCCATCAACGATTTCACCCAGATTATCGGGATTGTCTCCAACGTGTTCTGCCTGACCATGCTGCGTAAAGAAATCGTCCGCCTGGCGAACGATTTCTACGAGAGGTATATTCCCGAACTGGATGCCGGGAAGAAACCGGCCCCCGTATCCTTCGCGAACGAGCCCTAAGCGCCCGCGCGTACTGGCTGGAGCAGCCTTAAGCCTGAGATAGCCGGCGGCACGGCGGCTGCCGGCTATTTCGGCTGTCTTCCCTGGTACCCGCGGCAGCCCGCAGCCGTATGGCGGAGAGCAGGAAGGTGAAACGATGCGCAAGCTGATCGAACGGATCCAAAATCTGTCTGGGGTGCTGCTCCGGGTGCATCGGGAAGGGGCGGAGCTATCGGCCCAGGCCGCCGCCATCGGCAACGCGCTTGGGGCGAGCGTGGAGATCGTAAGCCGGACCGGGGCGAAACTCGCGTCCTTGGCTTGGGCGGTGCCGGACTGCGAGCTGTTGACGGAACCGGGGCCGGGTGAGGTTGTTGCCCTCCGGGCGGGAGGAGAATTACCGGCCGGGGTCCATGCCTGCCTGCCCGGCACCGGCCGGGATTGCCGCCGGGCACATCAGCTTAGCTTGGGCATCGCCGGAGCGGACGGGGACGAAGCGCCTGGGCGGGTTGGCACGCTGCGGCTGGCGCGCTGTGGCAAGGGGTTTAGTGACGAAGACCGGGTGATCGCCGAGATGTTCCTCGCGGTGCTCTCGATTGAGATGATGCACCGGCAGAGTGACCGGCAGCAGGAAATCGCCCGCCACGAGGCCTCGGTCCGGACGGCCATGGCCAGTCTGTCGCTGGCCGAACGGCAGGTGGTGCAGCGCATCTTGCAGGAGATCAACAACAACGCCGGGTACATCGTCTCCCTGCGGATAGCGCGGGAGCTGCGGCTGGCGCACTCGCTGGTGGTGAATACCCTGCGCAAACTGGAGGGGGCGGCGATTATCCGGACCGGCTCCCGCGGCATGAAGGGAACCTATGTGCAGGTGATTAACGACAGCTTATTGACCGTGGCGCAGAAGGGACCTTTGCTGTGGGAGGGGGTTTAAGGCTGGGGTGGCCGGTATGGAGCTGGCGGGCTGCTTGCGGTAGGCGTCAGGCAAGGCTGGCTTCTGGTATGTGGCAGAGCACCGGAGTTAGGAGGGGAATCCTCCAGCCCCGGTGCTTTTTTTGGGTTAGGGAGGCGGGGTTGGGGATGGAGCGGAGGTTTGTGGCGGGGACCGAGGTCATAAATTTGAGGGGCGATGCATGAATCGCCCGTGCCGCAGGGAGAAGACTGGTTAGGTATTGGTACATTGGTGTGGCCGGCATAGTTCGGATACTTATTGCTGCGGGGGCCAACGGGTGCGCTTAGAATGACGTGCCTGGAAAGGTAGAAGGACTATGATAGTATTCGGCAG
>CAZHIT010000277.1:2388-3222 GCA_964533125.1 uncultured Candidatus Sumerlaeota bacterium | reverse complement strand
TTCTGACCCTATTGGCTTTCCCGTCCCGGCCGGGAGTCCGGCGCGGGATCTGAAGGGTATGTTGTGAATCTCTGGCTCACCATTTATCGGCTGGCCTGCGCGGCCTTCGCGGTGATCCTGGTCATCGCGATTCTCGCCGTGTTTTTTCCCAAGGTCCGCCAGGCGCGCGAACGTACGCGCCGGGCGGCCGTGCTCGAGGAGGAAAATCGCGCCAAAGAGGAGCAGATCAAGCGCCTCCGGCAGCAGCAGGAACGGTTTGCGACGGATCCTGGGTATGTCGAGCGCGTCGCCCGCGAGGAATTGGGCAAGGTGAAACCGGACGAAACCATCTTCCGGTTCAGCGAGCGCAAAACCAACGATTACCGGGTCCGGCAGTAAGGGGGGCGGAAGAACTGCAGAGTCACAGAGCGGCAGAGGTCAGAGGACCAGCAGAACCTGTTCATGATGAAGCTAATGCAGGTTAAGACGGTCGGGAAAGAATCCCGACCCTCCCGATTTTTGTGATGGGAGGGACGGCGGTCCCGCCGTCCGCAGCGGGGTTCAGAGTAATTGCCCATACGACGGAATCCCAATGCCGCACGTTGCCATGAGTGCACAGGTGAAAACATCGACGGGCGCCATCTGGGGCTTGTAATTGAAATTCTGGGGCTGTTAGTTGTCTGCTTCATTCCGCTCTTTTCAATCCCGGCCGTAACTGGCGAGCGAGGTTGTCATCCTGAATGGAGTGAAGGATCTACATCGTGTTTTGTTTCCGGCTGAGATTCCTTGCTACGCTCGGAATGATATTTGTGTTTTTGAAAAACAAGGTAACCGTCACTCTATGGCAATATCAGT
>CAZHIT010000277.1:999-2378 GCA_964533125.1 uncultured Candidatus Sumerlaeota bacterium | reverse complement strand
GCAATCCGGCTTCGCTCAAGGAGCTAAGCGGGACATGCCCGCCCTACTATTAATCGCTGCCCTCTGTGGCTCTGATCTCTGAGGCTTTCGCCATGAGACACTTCCCCTCATTCCTCCCCGGCATCGACGTCCTGCTCGCGCGCCATAAGAGCTGGCTGACCGGCCGGCGCCTGGGCCTGGTCAGCCACCCGGCCGCCGTCGGCCGGGCCGGCATGACCACCGGGGAACGGCTCCGGCGCGAGCCGGGCCTTAACCTGAAGGCGGTGTTCGGTCCGGAACACGGTTTCTTTGGGACCGCCGCCGCCGGCGAACCGCTGGCTCATCAGCGGCATCCCGCATGGAAGATCCCCGTTTTTTCCCTCTATGGCTGCACCCGCAAGCCGACCCCGGCGATGTTCCGCGGCTTGGATGTCATCGTCATGGACCTCCAGGACCTGGCGGCGCGGCCCTATACCTTCGTTTCCACCTTGCGCTACGTGATGGAACTGGCCGCCGCCATGCGCAAGACCGTCGTCGTGGCCGACCGGCCGGTGCCCCTGCCGCGGGTGGTGGACGGGCCAATGCTGGATTCCCGCTTTGAAAGCTTCGTGGGCTGCGTCCGTGCGCCGATGCATTACGGTATGACCCCGGGCGAAATGGCGCTCTGGCTGAAACGCGACCTGGGATTGAAACTGGACCTGCGCGTGGCCCGGATGCGGGGCTACCGACGTCAGGCCGACCGCGGCCCGGGCTGGCCGCCGTGGATTCCGCCATCACCGGGCATTCGCTCATGGGAGACCGGCCGGTGCTACCTGGCCACGATCTTCGGAGAGGCGCTCCCGGCGGTCCACATCGGGCAGGGGACCAACCTGGTGTTCCAGGTGTTCTCGGCGCCGTGGCTGAAAAGCGCGGACGTCTGCGAGTGCCTGAACAAGTCCGGCTTGCCGGGGGTCGCGTTTTTTCAGCATCCCTACCGGGCGGCGCCGGGCGAGGCCGTCCGCGACGGCGTACGCCTTGCTGTCCAAAACCCGGGCTCGTTCCGTCCGGTCCTCACGGGAATCGCCATCCTGGCCTGCCTGCAGAAACTATACGGACGCAACAAGGTCTGGGGTCACCCGGAAACGCGACCGAAGTGGTTCGATCAGCTCTACGGTGCCGAAACCGTGCGCCGGGCCCTGCTCGCCGGCGAGAGCGCCTCCGCCATTGCCCGCCACTGGCGGCGGGGGGTGTGCGCCTTTACCCGCTCGCGGAGGGACTGGCTCCTGTATCCGCACCGTTTTTGATAAACATGGAGTGACTACTGGGGATGTGCCCGCCCGACGCGGACGGGCACCTGAACGGTTACAAACAGGCAATGATCCCAGATTCCTGGAGGGACGGGTTCCACCCCCGACTTCTCT
>CAZHIT010000277.1:0-989 GCA_964533125.1 uncultured Candidatus Sumerlaeota bacterium | reverse complement strand
TCGTCATCCAGCCTTTTCTTGAATATGGATGGTCGAGCTCCGTCGCGTCCGCAAGGGTTTTCAAGAACCTCAAAAAACTCAGGAGGACATCCTATGCCCGTGACCAGCGTCAAAACGACCCGGCGTGGACCGCGCGAGTTGCTCGAGGTGGATTACCGTGGGGCGGCGTTGCCAACCCTGCCGCCGGTGTGTCCCTGTTGCCTGGACCGAGGGGAGCCGGGATCCGAGATTAAGGTGGCGTGCGGACCGAGCGTCCTGCGGTTTCCCGCCTGCCGGATCTGCGCCCGGCATGTGCCCTTTTTTGACGTGCTATCGAGCATCATCGGCTACCTCTCCCTGGGGCTTGGCGTGCTGACCGGGCTCGTGATCCTGGTGGCGCTTTTCGGAGTCGCCGCCGGGTTGACTTTTCCATTCCGGTCGCTCATTACCGGGCTGTCCACCCTGCTCGGCCTGGGTGCTTTGACCGTGATCTACGTCCTGGTCATTGGCGGCCTCACCTGGCCGCTCCGGCTGTTCCTTGCCAAGCGCGCGTGCGAGGACACGCCCGTGACCGCCGCCTGCTTAAAAAATGACCCGGCGCCCTATGCGTTTCGGTTCACGTTTGAAAAGGTGCGCTACGGCCGGTTGTTCGCGGAAGCCAATGGGCACCCGGCGCCGGCGCCGGCAACGGCGCCCAGAAGATGAATCGCTCCCCCGCCGTCACGATGGTCTGCCGCCTGTCTGCATGAATCCCCCTTTTCCCATCGACAGACTGCGCACTCCCGGGAAACTGGGGCGGCTGGTCATTGCGCCTTCTTATCGAGTCGGCGCGTTCGACAGCCACGCCGTGGATTGCCCGTTCCCGTTCCGGCACGGCAACAACTTCCGGATGCTTTACATCGGCTTCGACGGCGCCGGCTACCAGACCGGCTGGGCGAGTTCGGACGACCTGTTGAACTGGAAGAAGAAGGGGCTTCTGGCCGGGCGAGGGCCAAAAGGATCGCCCACCG